>JAJXWC010000217.1 GCA_021781855.1 Bacillota bacterium
CATCCGCTCTCTTCTGAGCAGATTTTTCGCCATACAAGGTAAAATTTTGCAGAAATACGTGCATATTTTAGGAATTAAAACCTCTAGCGAATAGCGCTCTGCTTTACCTTCAATTACAACACCTTCGCCAAAAAATCTTGCGTTCGTTTCTCTCGTGGGTGCTCAAAAACTTGTTCTGGCTCGCCTTCCTCGACAATCACACCATCAGCCATAAAAAGCACCCGGTCAGCCACATTCTTAGCGAAACCCATTTCATGCGTTACAACAACCATTGTCATCCCCTCAGCAGCGAGTTCTTGCATAACATTTAACACTTCACCAACCATTTCAGGGTCAAGCGCACTCGTTGGCTCATCAAATAACATTACATCAGGCGTCATTGCAAGCGCACGCGCAATCGCTACACGCTGCTGCTGCCCTCCCGAAAGACTCTGCGGATATGCCGTTGCCTTATCTTCGAGTCCTACACGTGCCAAGAGTTCTTGGGCTTTGATAACTGCTTCATCTTTTGACATTCTTCCCGTTTTGACCGGTGCCAATATCAAATTATCCAACACAGTCATATTGGGAAAAAGATTAAATTGCTGGAAAACCATACCCATTTTTTCACGATGTTTGAACACATCAACAGATTTGTCGGCAATGTTCGTTCCTTCAAAGTAAACCTCACCTTTTGTTGGTGTTTCTAGCAAGTTCATTGTGCGTAAAAACGTTGACTTTCCGGAACCACTCGGACCAATCATAACCACGACTTCTCCTTGTTTAATCCGAATGTCGAGTCCTTTAAGTACCTCATTTTTACCAAAGTATTTATGCAGATTTTTAATTTCGATTAAATATTCACTCATTTTGCATACCCCTTTCCTAGTTTTTTCTCAAGCAAGGCTTGCAAGCGGCTGAGCGCAAAGCAGACCACGAAATAATAAAGTGCAGCAAGAAGTAATGGTGACAGAGGTTGGTAAACCAAATTCAGCACCGTTTGTCCGCCATTATATAATTCCATAATTCCAATCGTTGAAAGCAGCGAACTGTCTTTTACAATCGTGATAAATTCATTGCCAATCGCAGGCAGAATATTCCGAAAAGCTTGGGGCAAAATAACTTTAAACATCGTTGGAATCGGGCGAATCCCCAACGAATACGCAGCTTCTCGTTGCCCAACTGGCACGGCTTCAATCCCACCACGCACAATTTCTGCCATGTAAGCACCAGAATTCAATGAAATAACAATAATACCTGGAATCAGTCTCCCCAAATCATTAGACAAAATCCCGATATGTATTGACGGCCAATTTGCTGCTCCTAAAATGACATAACCAATTGTAATCTGTATCAACATTGGTGTATCACGGAAAATCTCAACATAGGCATTCAAAATCCACCGCAGAGGCGCAATTTTTGACATTTTTCCAACTGCAACCAGAACCCCAATAATCGTTCCAAACACGACAACAAACAGGGCGATAATCAATGTGAAAATCAAACCATCATTAAAATAAGGCAGATATTTGGGCAAAAAATCCCATCTCATGTTTGACATAATTCTCTCTTTTCTACGGCTCAACAAGCGAGACGGCAGCGTTGTTTGCCTTACCGTTACTCGTATAGCCTTCTAATTTTTGATTTGATTTTAGTCAAATCATCTTCTTTTTCATCATAACTTAATTCTACATATTTTGCAACATATTATTATAGCTTATTTTGTATAAAAATTCAAGTATTGTTATAAAAATTCATTTCATTTTTCAATATGAATCAAAGATTTATTCGGTAGAGGTTTTAACTCCAACTGAATTTAGGGTATAACCTCTAGGTGAAAAAGCTAAGCGACCGGTAAGCAGACCGTTGAGATAAAATTTCACATTTTCACAAACAATTTCTCGGATTTTTTTGATAAAATAGTTTCATGACTTATTTCATTCTCGCCAATCCTAATTCTGGCGCAAAGAAAGGCGCACGAACCCTTGAAGTTCTGCTACCTTACCTCGATAAAAATTCAATTAATTATCAGCTTTTTGCTACCGAAAAAATCGGCGAAGAAGCTAATCTGATTAAAGAAATATTAGAACAAAAAGAGGAAACCGACCATATCATTATTATCGGAGGCGACGGCACAATCTCATTATCTATTGATGCTTTACCAGAAAATGAAGCTTTTTCATATATTCCTGCAGGTTCTGGAAATGATTTTGCCCGCAGCTTAAATCTCTCTCTTGACCCTATTGAAAATTTCAAATCAATCGAAAATAAGATTTCTCATGACATTTTCATCATTAAATATCGCTCACATCAGCTAAACGGCTATGCACTCAATAATATCGGTATCGGTCTTGATGCCCAAATTGTGAAGTCAACCAACAGCAGCAAATTAAAAATTTTGCTTAATAAAGTGAAATTAGGCAAATTTGCTTATCTCTTAACGGCTTTACATGTTCTTTTTACGAAAAAACCATTTTCAATCAGCGTGCTGTCTGCCGACAATCAGATTAAGTTGAAATTTGACCGTGCTTTTTTGATGACTTTTACCAAGCATCCTTATTTCGGCGGAGGAATAAGAATTTCGCCTGATGCGTCAAATCTGACCGAAGAGATTCATCTTGTCGAATTTGACCGCCACCCGCTACGCAAAATATTTCCGCTTATCCCTAAAGTTCTACAGGCGGTACATCTAGCTGATGCACGTTTCGTACATCAAACTTCTTCCACTTTTATTGCAACCACCGAAGAAAATCAACCTGTCCAAATTGATGGTGAAACTCACGAAATTATGGCACATGACCCTCTTTATCTGACCACACAAAAACGCACCATTATTTACTAATACTATTTCGCTTCTAAGGCAGCACTAATCTCCATTGCGTTGAATTTGCGAATAAGAAAGGCAAAGCTTTTCATGTTTGTTGCAAAATGGTATATCGGTGGTGGCTTAGCGCTTCAACACACAAACTTCAGAGATAGAGCAACATAAAAAACGGATTCTCAAAAGAAAATCCGTTTTTTTATTTTATTCAACTTTCTTAGCTACTTCTTTTGCTGCTGCTTCAGCTACAGGAACTTCCTCTTTTGGAGGCAGTTCAGGTGCATTAGTCAAATCAGCCAGCGGTTCAATATTGCGATAGCGGAACATTCCCGTACCGG
>JAJXWC010000218.1 GCA_021781855.1 Bacillota bacterium
TCCAAGGCTTCAAAAATATTAAAAGCTTCAATCGAACGCGCTGAACCTCGTAAAACACCATTTTCTTCAGCCAACATAATGACAGGCTGATGAATCTGCTCTAACAAGCGCCCTGCGACAATACCAAGCACTCCTTTATGCCAGCCCGCTTTGTAAAGCACTTGCACAGGTTCATCAGGCTGAATCATCTCAAGCGCTTCTTTATGAATCTTTTCTACAATCGCTTTGCGCTCAACATTTTTACTGTCAATCATCTTAGCGATTTCTGCAGCTTCGTCCTCGTCCCAGCCCGTGAGCAATTCAACAGCAGGGTTCGGGTCATCAAGTCTTCCTAGTGCATTCAGTCGTGGAGCAATCTGGAATCCTACGGTCTCCTCAGTTACATTTTCAAAATCAACACCTGCGATTTTCATTAGTTCCTGTAGTCCTGCTCGTTCAGTATTCGCGAGAATTTTCAGTCCCTGAGCAACTAAAATACGATTTTCGTCCGTCAAACTCACCATATCGGCAATCGTCCCAATCGCCACTAAATCAAGCATCTCACTTGGAATATATTCTAAGAGCGCACAGGCAACTTTGAAAGCCACACCAACACCAGCTAAATACTTGAACGGATACTGGCTTTCTGGATGCTCAGGATGAACAATCGCATACGCATTCGGCAAGACAGCAGGCAAACTATGGTGGTCAGTCACAACGACATCCACACCGTGATTCTGAGCCCATTCAATCGCATCAAAACCTGCCACACCGTTATCTACAGTGACGATAAGGTCAATTTTTTCGTTTTCAATGAAATATTTATAAACCTCAAGATTTGGACCGTAACCGTCTGTAAAGCGATTAGGAAGATAAACCTGAACTTCTGCACCTAATTCGTCTAGTGCTGTTTTCATGACTGAACTTGAAGTCATGCCATCCGCATCGTAATCCCCGTAAATCAGAATATTTTCGCCTTTTTCAATCGCTTGAAGAATACGAGAAACCGCTTTATCCATGTCGTGTAAAAGAAATGGGTCATGCAAATTCTCCAGATTTGGCTGCAAAAATTGTTCAATTTCCTCTTTTTTGCGAATTCCACGCTGCCAGAGGATTTTACTCGCCAATTCGTCCAATTTATATTTTTTTGTAATCTTTAAAAATTCATCTGAAAGCTGAACTTCATCTAGTTTCCAGTCATACTTTGCTCTAATCATCGTTTTTATTCTACCATAATTTCATCTCAGTGATACGCGTTCTGCTCTGCTTCATTTGTAATTAAAAAAATGCACTGCAAGAAAATCAATCCAATGTGGAAAAAGAGCACGCAATTTAGCAATAAAAGCAAGCTTTCGGGGCAGATTAAGCTCTCGTTTTCGCTTTCCTATATTTTTGACAATCTTGTCAGCTACAAATTCGGCATTTATTGCGTTTCTTCCTACTTTTTCAAGATAAATTTCGTTTTCTGCGTGAAATTTCGTTTTGACTGGCCCAGTATTTACTGTTGTGACAATCAGCTTTGGATTTTCCATACGTAAAGCATCAGAAAAAATGAGCAAAGCAGCCTTTGATGCCGCATAAACACTCGCTTTCGCCGTTGGAAGTTTAGCCGCAATCGAAACAATATTAATTACTTGCAAACTAGGCTTTAAATCCCGAATGAGCTGAATAGGAAAAATTGCATTAACCTGAAATTGCTGCCCAATTTGCTCATCTGACAGCTCATCCAAATCTGCAAAAACACCAAAGCCCGCATTATTAATGAGAATATCCACTTTTTCAGATATTACCGTTCCATTTTTCAAAAGTTGAACATTGGGCAAATTTCCATAAAGCTTTGACATCTTGCTCAAATTCCGTGAAAACAAAATCAATCGCTCATCAGTCAGCCTTTTCACGATTTCCTGCGCAATGTCACCTGTTGCACCAGTGATAACGATTGTTCTAGTCAATTTTTTCCTCATAAAAATCACGCACAACATAAGCATTCTCGTGAATGTCCTGTGCCTCCGCAGCCAATTTGCCAACCAAAGCCCCAACATAACGAGCACTAATATGCGTCAACAAAAGCCGGTGTACACCTGCTTCTTTGGCAACCTCTGCCGCTTGTTTTGAAGTCGAATGCCCATGCTTACGCGCCATTTGACTCTCGTTTGCTTCATAAGTCGCCTCATGAACAAGCAAATCTGCTCCCCATGCTAGCCGAATGGCGGTATTAGTCTTTCGAGTATCGCCTAAAATTGTCACGACTTTCCCGATTTTTTCCTCACCGATGTAATCTTCAGGTCTGAAAATTTTTCCACCAAATTCAACTGTTTCACCTTTTTTAATTTTTCCAAATAAAGGGCCAAACGGCAAACCATCTGCTTTTAAGTGCTCTGCTTCTAACTCTCCGACACGATTTTTCTCGACAATACGATAGCCCAAACAAAAAATGGTATGGTCAAGCGGTTCCGCAAAAACTTCAAAAGTCTCATCTTCAAAAATTTTTCCCGCCATTTCAAACTCATGAAAATTAATTCGATAAGCCAATTTTGAACCAGAAATCCGCAAACTCGTCAGCACAAAATTCTTCACGCCGACAGGCCCATACAAATCCAAATCCGTCTGTTCCTCTGAACCTTGAAAGCTCCGACTTGATAAAAAACCGGGTAGTCCAAAAATATGGTCTCCATGCAGATGCGTAATAAATATTTTGGTGATTTTACGTGGGCGAATGGTCGTTTTTAAAATTTGATGCTGACTCGCTTCTCCACAATCAAAAAGCCAGATTTCATTGCGCTCATCAAGCATTTTCAGCGCAATCGCCTGTGTATTTCGTGACTTGGACGGTTGTCCCGCACCAGTTCCTAGAAATTGGATTTCCATATTTCCTCCTGATAAAGAAAAAATTGTGAGCTCACTCACAACCTCTGTTTTTTATAAATTCCATTTCTTAAAAGCAAAAATGGATATTGCAAAAAGCGAACGACGGGATTCGAACCCGCGACATCCACCTTGGGAAGGTGACGTTCTACCCCTGAACTACGTTCGCAGAGGAATTTTATTTTACATGAAATCTTTGTTTTTAAGCACAGACATCACAAGTGCTTTCCGTTGTCCAATACTTCCAGTGGCATAACAACGCAGTGC
>JAJXWC010000043.1:0-3618 GCA_021781855.1 Bacillota bacterium
TACAAACTCGCAAAATGTAGGAACAGCTTGGGCGCCAAGTCAAAGCTTGACCTCCATTACCGACTCCGAAGGAAACACGATTAGTATTCCTGCAAGTGCCTCTTGGACAACATCTGGCAGCAATCTAACTACGACCTTTGTTGACACGCAAAGCTTGAACAATGTCACAACGGCTGTTACAGCTAATGGACAATATGCACTAACAGGAGTAACATGGAATGCCTATGTTTCTGGCAGTGCAACACTGACAGGTACAGGCTATTATTGGAGCTCTGGAACGCAGCATAGTGCAACGATTACTGAGCCACTGGATACTATCACGGTGTCCGTACCGACTGCTCAGCTTCCTGCAACTAATGCTTCGGGTAATTTGACGACGGCTGGAACTTATGCGATGACTTATACTGTGACAGAGTCCAATAGTGCAATGACCAATGCCAACAGTTCAACAAGCGCACCTGCAACGACAAATTATTCGGTATCAACGACAGCATTAGCCAATCTGACAGTGGTCTCTTCTGGAAGCCTTAGCTTACAGTCAGCGCCAAGTTTTGATTTTGGGCAACACCTTGCTTCTTACAGTGCTCAAAATTACACGGGCACAACCTCTGGAAGCTTAGTAGTTTCTGATACGCGCTCAGTTTCGACAGGCTGGTCAGTCCTAGTGTCGCAAGGAACTTTTACAGATACGAATACGTTGGATAGTGCTTTACTCGGTTATACACTGCCGCAGGCCTATATTACCCCAAGTAATCTGTCTGCTAGTACAACAGGAAGTACTGGAAATGCCAATCCATCTTCTACTATAACCTTGAGTCCTGGCGGCTCAGCCGTAAAAGTCGAGTCCGCAGCGGTAAATACAGGCAGTGGAACAAACAGCTTGTCTTTTGGCACGGCAACGTTGAGTATACCAGCGTTGAATCCACAGCTCGCAGCCAACTATCAAGCCACACTCACATGGACGCTTCAAGATGCGCCGTGATTAAGGAGAAATCATGAAAAAGAAAAAACAGATATTTTCATTGCTCGTGATTTTGTCCTTGATTGCGAGCAATGCTTGTGCGGTGAAGATAGCGGCAGGAAGTACAGCGGTACAGACGAATACAACTGGTGCAGGTGGATTTTACCAGCCTGCCGTTGTGATAAGTCCGCCAAATTCGACAGCTCCGAGCACGACACCGCCAAGTACAACGTCACCATCTATTGCAAATCCTTCCACTCCCTCTTCTAGCGGGGGAAAACCGCCAAGTACAACGACTTTGCCTTCCACAAGTACAACGACTCCTCCGTCTGTTATTGCAAAAGTTCCTCCGCAATCACAACCTACCGCACCGATTACCTCTAACGGCACGCCAAAGCAGACACTTCCCAAAACGGGAGAAAGAGCCGAGACAGTGGAAACGGTTGTCGGACTTGCTTTACTTGTTTTAGCAGGGATTAGCTTTAAGTTTAAAAATGTTTATCTATAAATGAAAATAAAAAGGAAAAACGATTATGAAAAAAACATCTCTTTTCGCAAGCAGCGCAATGCTGACTGCAACAGTTCTCCTTGCGGGAGCTGCAAGTGCTTCAACAGTTGCAACAATTAACACAAATGGAACGACTGGTTTTTATGCTCCTTCTGCTACACCTGTTGTTCCTCCAACAAATCCAACAGACCCGATGACACCAGCACCTTCTAATCCGCCAACAAATATCACACCTGGCACACCTGGTAACCCAACTAACCCAGAAGGTCCAACATTGACACCTGGTACTCCTGGTACACCTGGTAATCCGGGCTCTGAAACAACAGACGGCACAATGGCTTTCTTCGCTCCTAACCTGAACTTTGGTTTCCACCCTGTAAAAACAGGTGCCAATCAGAATTACGATGCTTATGCGCAGCCATTCAGCTTTACTGACCCAACGACTAGTACATTGACAGACTATGCAGTAGGACCTCAAGATGTCCAAGTCAATGACTCACGTGGAACGGAGGCAGGCTGGAATGTTACTGTTGAAGAAAGTCAGCAGTTCACATCAAATACGAATGCGGCTGTAGTATTGAAAGGCGCAACGATTACGTTTAATGTTAACGGCGGAAATAACACAGCACTTCAAGGACAGTCTGCTAACCCAGCCTCTTTGACTAATGGTGCTAATAACAGTCAGCTTGTTCTTAATCCAGCAGATACAACGGTAGGAAATACCGCTCAAACGATTTATGCTGCAGCAGCAGGTACTGGTGACGGTATTAACCAACTCATCTTTGGTACAAATACAGCTACGCCAACAGCAAATGGCACATCTCAAGATGTGACAAAACCTGTTTTGGCTTTCGCAAATGGTGTGCTTGATACGTCGATTGTCAATGGTAACCCTACAGATAATCGCGGTGCAGGTACTGGAAATGGTACGACTGGCTTTGTCAATTATCCAGCTTCTGTAAATGGCACGGCGCAAGTGGGCGCTACGCTTAATCCATTTATCCAGTTAAATGTAATGGCAAATACTGAAGCAGCAACAAGCTATACCGCACAACTGACTTGGTCTTTGAACAATAAGCCATCTTAATGAGGCAGATACTTACTTTAGGGGGAGTTTAACTCCCCTTAAGTTATGAAAGAGAAGTTCCTACTTGAAATTCTGATTTTATTTTGATAGAATAATACAGTATTTGTACAACTTTGGTCTGGCAAACAGTCCAAGGCAGAAAGGAAATTCTAACAATGAAAAAAGGTATTCATCCTAAGTACCAAGAAGTCGTCTTCATGGACACAACAACTGGTTTCAAATTTTTGAGCGGTTCAACAAAATCTTCTAAAGAGACTGTTGAATGGGAAGACGGCAACACTTACCCATTAATCCGTGTTGAAACTTCAGCAGATTCACATCCCTTCTATACTGGTAAAGCTAAATTTACTCAGGCTGACGGACGTGTTGACCGCTTCAACAAAAAATACGGACTTAAATAAGAAATACGCGTATGCGTATTTTTTTTATTTCTGAGAATTTGATGTTATTTCACTGTTAAATTCTCAGAAAGCCCTTTATTTAAGGATTTTTTGCTTTTGTCTTTAGTTTTGGTTTAGTTTTGCTCGCTAAAATGAAGCATAGGCTTATTCAGTAGGAGTTTCAACTCCCGTTGAATTTAGGTATAGCCTTACCTCATATCTTTGATATGAGACCACTCTGTAGCACGTTAGAGTGAATGGACAGCTTAACAGTTAAGGTTGCGGATAAAGAGAGCAAAGCTCTCGTCATTCGTTGCAGCAAAGCTGAGAAGATAGTGCTGTTTCTCATTTCGCCTGAAGAGGCGGTAGATTAGCACGCACTACTGAGATAAATTACTTTAGAATGAGAGGAAAATAAAATGAAAAAAATAATGGCGCTCCTTGTTTCAGGATTAATTGGTCTAGCCGCAATTTTTGATGTGTACTGGATAATTTTTCCTCAAAAAAATGCAGCAGCAACAGATGCATTAGTTCCAACAAAATCAACGGGGAAAACAACGGTCAAACCTTTAGCTTCGACTTCAAGCACGACAAGCGGAAAATATAAAGATGGCACTTATACCGGAAAAACGATTTCAACAATGTGGGGAAATGTTCAGACGCAAGTTACGATTTCAAATGG
>JAJXWC010000043.1:3628-14497 GCA_021781855.1 Bacillota bacterium
GAAAATTTCTTCTGTAAAAGCGCTTGAATATCCGAATAGTTCACAACACAGTCAACAGGTCAATTCGATTGCTATCCCTCAATACACTCAAGAAGCGATTGCGGCTGATTCAGCAAAAATACAGTCCATTTCAGGCGCAACGGTTACTTATGGCGGTTATACAGAGTCTTTGCAAGCCGCCTTAGACCAGGCGGTGTAATGATGATAAAGCAAATCAGTGAAAAATATCAGATGATAACGGAAGTTGAATTTTTGATGGGAACCGCTTTTAGCAGCCAAATTATCGTTGAATCTAATCAGGCAGAACTTTTAAATGAGATTGAAAAAAGACAGACGGAACTGCGAAAATGGCTGATTTACATTGACCAGACTTTTTCACCATTTATTGAGGATTCTGAGTTGATGAGCTACAATCGCGGAGAAAGAGAATTTTTTGAGCTGTCTGATGATATGAAATTTGTACTGGCTTCGTGTGCTCAGGCAAAAACGGTCACAAAGTCGGCTTTTGATGCAAATTATTCGGTAATGTTTGAACCAAGTGGTTTTGTAAAAGGTTGGGCAATTGAAGAAGGATTCAAGCGTTACTTGAGTCCTTTGTTTTCCCTAACAGATGTGGTGGCGATGAATTTGAATGGCGGCGGCGATATGCAGATGTCAACGCGTGAATACTCTGACTGGCAGTTTAATATTGCCGTACAAAATCCATTGGATAAGACGAAGATGATTGCAAAAATTCCGATGGCAAGTGGAGCAATAGCAACTTCCGGGATTTCCGAGCGCGGTCATCATATTGTGGGCGCCTCATCAGAGATTCTTCAGACAACAGTTATTGGACAGCATTTACAGGAAGTTGATGTTTGGGCAACTGCACTCATGGTGAATCCTGCTTTGGAAGTTCCTCGTCATTTGAAAACGTTTTATATGACGGCAACAGAAGAAATCTATGAAAAGAAAGGGGATACTGATGTTAAAATCTCATAAATATTGGTTAGGACTTTTTTGGCTAGTGGCCATTTTTGTCCTTCCTTTACCTTTAGTCATGACATTAGCTCAGGGGCTTGACGGTACAATCAATCAATTTGCTTTATTTGGCTCACAGATAGGGATAATCGCTTATGTCTGGATGCTCTTTGCGATTGTTGTTGCAGAAAAACCTAAATGGCTTGACCGTTTGATTGGGCTGCCAGAGATGTATTTTGCACATGGTATTTTAGGCTTGGGAGCGATTTTGCTTGCGATTTGGCACAAAATACTGCTTCAGGCAGTAGGGCTGGTAAAAATCACGGGACTACTATCTGTGGTAATTTTTATTGCAGTTGCTTGTTATTCGATTTTCTTCATGTCTGCTTGGCTGACGGGGAGAAGTTTAATTTTACGGAGATTTAAGGCACGTTTGGAAAAAATCTTTCGTTACGAAACGTCGCTTTGGATTCACCGGCTCAATGTTGTTGCGACTTTGCTTGTTTTTGCGCATGTTGTTCTGATTGATTTTATTCGTGCGATTGGTCCGTTTATGTTTTGGTTTTATCTTTATTCAGCCTTTACAGCGATAACTTATCTTTATATGCATGGATTAAAGCCACATTTTTCTAAAAAAGGAATGCTTATTTCACGACAAAAACTGGCAGACGGTGTGACGGAGCTTACAGTAAAAATGAAACGTCGCTGGCGTTTTCGTCCGGGAGATTATGTATTTATGGCTTTTCCTGATATCAAAGGAATGGATGATATGCATCCTTTTTCGATTTTGCATTACGACCGTAGAGAGCATTTGTTGACTTTTGCTATTCGAAATTGGGGAGATTTTACTGCAAAAATTGATGCTGTTCCTATCAAGAGCCGAATAAAAATTGACGGTTCTTATGGCAGACTTTTTGAAGCAGTCAACGAGAAAAAGGCAAAAGACTTAATTTTTATCGGTTCTGGTGTAGGCTCTGTTCCATTGATTTCGCTGACAACAGCATTGCTGAATAAACGAAAGATTACCTTCATTCGTATTGCTTCGCAAAGGCAGGATTTGATTTATGAAGATTTTCTGCAGCAGCTCGCAGTGGATTATCCTAACTTTACTTATCGTTCGCAGATTGGCAGATTGAGCCAAGAACAAGTTGAACATTTAGCAAAAACAGATGCTTTTTATCTCGTCGGTGGCTCAAGTCAAATGATGAAAGGAACAATGGGAATGCTGCTGAAAGTAGGAATAAAGCGGCAGCAAATGTATGGCGAAAAGTTCAGTTTTTGAGCAGAATATTTCATAGCCGAGCCTTTTCTTTCACAGATATCAGAGAATAAATCAAGCTATTCCTGCGTTGTTGGGCTATTGATGCTTGAAAATCAAAAATAGAGAAAAAATACGTTTTACGTATTTTTTTATTCTGAGCAAATCCCTTGCGTTTACGATTGTAAATGATAAAATAAATATATGTTTACAAGCGTAAACGAGGAGGTGGGAAAATTAAAATTCATCACATTTCACTTTTGACCGCCGATTTTGAGCAGAATTTTCATTTTTATGTTGATATTCTGGGCTTGCGGCTAGTCAAAAATTCAATTAATCAGGGTAATATTTACATGAGACATGTCTATTACGGTGATTTTCTGGGAACGCCCGGAACTGTCGTGACCTTCTTTCCTGACGAGCGTTTTGCAGGTAAGCGGGTGGACGGAAAAAGCAATTTGTCAGGTATTCGCTTTGCTATCCCACAAGGGAGTTTAGATTTTTGGGCGGAACGTTTAGAAAAATTTGGTTTTGACAGAGTGGTCAAAATTGGCTGTTTGCAATTTAAGGATTTTGATGAAATTTCTATTGAATTGTGTGAAACGGAACGTGTTTTAAAGGACTGGCAAGTCAATATTCTTTCGGATATTCCAGCGCAAATGCAGCTTACAGGATTACTTGGTACAAATTTAACTGTTCCAGACCCAGATGCGACCACACAGTTTTTTGAAGCGATGGCAAACTATTTGACAGGAATAAATTTGCAAAGAAGCGCGTTAGATGCTCCAAAATCTCAATGGGGACGCGGTTCGGTGGACCATATCGCTTTTCAAGTTGAAGATAAGCACGCACTTGATGAAATTTGGGAAAAGGCTGAAAAGTTGGGCTTTATGCGCGAGAGTTATGTGGACCGTGGTTATTTCAGTTCTGTTTATTTACTCGAACCCGGCGGAAATCGGATTGAGTTTGCAACTTTGACACCTGGATTTACGCTTGACGAATCTATAAGTCAGCTTGGTTCGACTTTTGCTTTACCGCCACGCTATGAAGCACGTCGTGCTGAATTGCTTAGGTATTTTGCTAAGCAGAATGTCGACTTTGACCGTGTCGTTCCCGTTAAATTTGACGAAAATGTAACGGTAAAGGAAGGAGAAGTTCATCGTGACACATTACATTTATAAGGCTGGAAAAGCGGGTTTGGCACCGATTTTGCTCCTGCATAGCACAGGAGGCGATGAGGAACAGTTGCTACCGTTGGCTCAACAAATTGCACCAGAATCACCTGTTCTTTCAATTCGCGGACGGGTGGCTGAAAACGGTGTGAATCGTTATTTTCGGCTTCGCGGACAAGGGTTCACGAAAGAAAATTTTGACCTCGTTTCACTTGCTGAAGAATCAAAATGGCTGGCTGATGAAATCGTCAAATTAGCTGATTTCTATCAGTTGGACAGCGAAAAATTTACGGTCATCGGTTATTCAAATGGGGCAAATGTTGCACTCTACATGAATTTGGCAGGGATTTTCAAATTTGACAAGATTATCGCTTTTCATGCCATGCAGCTCACTGAAATGGAGCAAATTGCCCAGTCGAACAGCAAAATCTTCTTGACTAATGCCGAAAACGATTCGATTGTTTCGGTAGAGAATTTTAATGGACTTTTGGCTGACTTGTCAAAAACAGGCAGTCAAACAGAAATTTTTAAAACAAATGCAGGTCACCAACTGACCGAAAGCGAAGTTAATGCAGCAAAAGATTGGCTGCACGGATAAAATGAAGCAGAGACTAAATTCGAAGCTTCGTGCTGCTAATCCCACTAGGAGGATTAGCAGGCACTCACATCTTAAAGGAGAATTTAATATGACGATTGAACAAAAAAACATTCTGGGTGGTGTACACCACGTTACCGCTATCACATCAAGTGCCCAAAAAATCTATGATTTCTTCACGAATATCTTGGGATTAAGACTCGCAAAACTAACGGTCAATCAAGATGACTATGAAACATATCACCTCTTTTTCACTGAGGAGGACGGTAAAGGCGCTGATATGACCTTCTTTGACTTCAAAGATATTCCGCAAGGCAAGCACGGTGCAAATAATATTGAACGGGCTTCATTCAGAGTACCAACAGATGCATCTCTTGATTACTGGACAAAGCGTTTTGATGATGCACACGTCAAACACGGTGAGATTACAGTAAAATTTGGTCAGAAAACCTTAGAATTTACAGACTTTGACGGACAACTTTATCAGCTCATTTCTGACCAAGCGGATACTGGCGCCGTATCGAAAGGACATTCTTGGCAGTTGTCAAATGTTCCAGCAGAACACGGCATCACAGGACTTGGACCAGTTTTTGTTAAGGTCGCTGAAAGTGCTAATCTCAAACTTATTTTGACTGAAGTATTTGGCTTCCGGGAAGCAGAACACGAGGGTAATGCAACACGTTTTGAAGTCGCAGACGGCGGAAACGGCGCATCACTTATTATTGAGCAATCAGTTGACGAACCTTACGCTTATCAGGGTGCAGGAACCATTCACCATTTGGCACTTGGCACGAAAGACCCTGAAACACTGAAATATTGGATTGAACGTATTAGTTCGTACCGTTTGCCACATTCAGGTTTGGTTGACCGCTTTTATTTCTCTAGCGAATATGTCCGTGTTGCACCAGGCGTATTGTTTGAAATCGCAACTTATACACCAGGAATTGGTGCGCTTGACATGGTAAAATCAGGACTCTCCGCTGTTGATGATTACGAAACAGCTTTAATTTCATCAGGCTTTTGGATTGACCAGACAAAAGAAGAATCAGGACTTGACCTTAGTCTTCCTCCTCATCTTTTCCCAGGAGACGAAGCAACAAAAGCGCGCACAGCAGCTTCTTTACGTCCACTTGATACCTCGGATGCGCATCGTGACCGGAGCAATGACACATTATGGACAATGGAAAAGGTTGTGGAGCGCAAAGCAGGAGAACCGCTGCAATGAAAGTTTACGATACAGGCGAACTTCAACCACAGCAGATTTACAAATTGCTCTCAGGAAGTATTATTCCTCGTCCAATCGCTTGGCTGACTACGCAAAATAGCACAGGATTAGTCAATATAGCGCCGTTTAGCTTTTTTAACGTTGTATCGAGTCAACCACCGCTTATTTCAGTGAGTTTCACGGGAAATAAAGACAGTCTAAACAATCTTCTTACAACCCAAGAAGCCGTTGTTCATCTGGTAAATGCTGAAAATGTTGACCAGATGAATCAGACAGCAGCGCAGCTCACAGCAGATAAAAGTGAAGCAAAAACCTTTTCGGTTGAGCTTGAATCCTCAAATATATTGCAAGTTCCGAGTATCAAAAACAGCAAGGTACGCTTTGAGACTCAGCTTTATAAGCATTTGCCACTAGAAAATGAAGGTCATCTCGTACTTTTGAAAATCGTTAAATTTGTTGTCGCTGATGAACTGATTGATGAAAATTTCCACATTGATGCTGAAAAGCTCAATCCTATTGCGCGTCTAGCAGGAAATCAATATGCTAGACTTGGTGAGATTTTCGAAATCAAACGACCAATCTGATAAGAAAATGAGAGCAATCATCAAGCTCTCATTTTTCATTTTGAAAAACATTAAAAATAAGATACAATAGGATAAATGAAGCAAAAGTTTACTTACGGGGAGTTTTAACTCCCAACAACTTTAGGGAACCTCTAAGTGAGCAAACTAAACGACTTGTAAGCAGCAGTCCGCTTAGCAACTGTGATATGAAGGAAGCATCTTGCTTCGCTGCCCTATCTGTGTGCTTCATACTGCCTATCTCTCATTAGGTGGGAGACAAGCATAAAAATAAGTGAGGAATAGAAAATGAAATGGTCATTAAGCGAAATTTCAAAGCAAAAACGCATTGAATTTGAAGCAATCTTAGATTTATCGGACGAGTTGAAAAGCCGCTCCAATGAGATTTTATCAGTCTCACCAATTTCGGCGCATGGTCAAGTTACTTATGACGATGGTTTATACTTGCTTGATTATCAATTAAAAACGACGTTGACGTTGCCGTCATCGCGCAGTTTAAAGCCAGTTGAACTTCCATTGGACAGCTTCGTCAGCGAAATTTTTGCAACGACAGAACATTTGACAGATTCGTCAGATTTGATTATTCCTTTGGAGAAGGACTTGATTTCCTTAGATGAATCTTTAGCCGATAATATTTTATTAGAAATTCCTTTACAAATTCTGACAAAAGACGAAGAAAATGATGAGAAATTGCCTGCAGGAAAGTTTTGGACAGTTTTATCAGAAGAAGATTATCAGAAGCAGCAAGAAGAAAAACAAAATGATAAAAAGTCGCCTTTTTCAAGCCTTGATGGGCTATTTGAGTAAAAGATTTAATTTTCATGAATAAAAAATTAGAATAAAATGAGTAAATGATTGGCATAAAAATTAAAAATATATTATAATAAGATTATAGCTTTTCAAATTTACACAATTTTTAATAAGGAGAACAATATGGCCTCAAAGAAAATTCTAATTATCGAAGACGAAAAAAACCTTGCTCGATTTGTTTCACTCGAACTTGAACATGAAGGATATTCAGTAGAAATAAAGGACAATGGACGTGTAGGACTGGACGAAGCTCTATCGAAAGATTATGATTTGCTTTTACTTGATTTGATGTTGCCAGAGCTTGACGGTTTTGAGGTAGCACGTCGTTTGCGTAAGGAAAAAGATACACCGATTATCATGATGACGGCGCGTGATTCAACAATGGACCGCGTCGCTGGACTAGATATCGGAGCCGATGATTATATCACAAAACCATTTGCGATTGAAGAGCTTTTAGCTCGTGTCCGTGCTTTCTTCCGTCGGGAAGAACATGCTCATGCCGCAGAACAAGCAGAAAACACAACATTCCGTGATTTAGTTATTGATAAGACAAATCGCACAGTTCATCGCGGTAAAAAAATCATTGACCTAACGCGTCGGGAGTATGATTTATTGCTCACGCTTATGCAGAATGTCGGTGATGTGGTAACACGTGAACATCTTGTTTCTGAAGTTTGGGGTTATGAAGAGGGAACGGAAACCAACGTTGTTGACGTTTATATCCGTTATCTACGCAACAAAATTGATGTTGAAGGTCATGATAGTTATATCCAAACTGTACGCGGCTTAGGTTATGTCATGCGCGACCGCAAATAACTCAGGAAATTCTGTCAACTTGACAGGGTTTTTATGTTGAATTGATTACTTCATCCCTGTAGTATTAACAACACACCACGGAAGATGAGGATTCCGTTCTCTCCATCTGCACTGCAATGGTACACCGTACTGTTGCGCTGTTAAAAGGTATCACTTGTTAGGTCAAAGTAAAGGCAGCCTAAATAGTGATGGTTTTGACAAGTCTGTCAAAAATCAAATCTGTCAGAAACCAAAAAAGGATTTACAAAATGACAAATTTTCAAGCCTCTCATAAAAAAGAAACGAAAAATAAGACTAAAAACCCGGCGGGGCGTAGTATCATGCTCCGTTGGGCTTTTGCCAACACTGTTTTTTGCTTCATTACCTTTACTATTTTTGCAGCCTTGATTTATCAGCTAACCGTCACGACGTATATTAACGAAGAAAAATCAAGTATGATGCAGTCAGTAAGCACGATTGAAAATGTGCTTTCGCAATCAGAAACAGCCCTGAGTCTACAAAATCTGCGTAATTTCATTGACTTTTCATCATCTTCCAGCACAGGAGATTTGACAGGTGATGCACATGATATTGTAGCTCCCCAATCTTTAAGTAGTATGATTGGACATCGTAAATCTTTTTTCATTTTTGGCACAGATAAACGCTTGCTTTATTCGACAGCGGACCAAACGATTGGCTTTCAAAACGCACCTAATAATAAAATCGTGGAGTATCAAGGCAACGTTCCTGGATTCGTCCTTGAACGTCGAATTGTATCCAAAAAAACAGGGCAAACGGTTGGTTATCTGCAAGCTTTTTATGATATGAGCTTTTACCACAATATCAGTAGGAAGCTTTTAGCCTCCCTATCAATTCTGGAAATTTTAGCACTTGTTATTGCCCAGATTATTGGTTACTATATGGCTTCACGTTTCATGCGGCCGCTTGAAAAATTACACAAAGAAATGAAAAGCGTCGCCAAAACACCAGATGGTGAATTTTTGCCCATTGAGCTCAAAACAGGTGACGAAATCGAAGAACTTGCAGATGCCTACAATGACATGATGCAAAAGACACACAATTATCTGGAACAGCAACGCCGTTTTGTATCCGATGTTTCCCATGAATTGCGCACTCCGCTTGCTGTTTTGGATGGTCACATCAATCTTCTCAATCGTTGGGGAAAAAATGACCCAGAAATTCTTAACGAATCTCTCGAAGCCAGTCGCGAAGAAATCGTAAGAATGAAGGGGATGCTTGAAGAAATGCTTGCCCTTTCTCGACTTGAGAATGTTGACCTAGACCTTGAAAAAATGGACTGTAATCCCGCAAAAGTGCTTGGTTTTACACTCAAAAATTTCAAACTTGTTCACGAAGATTTTGACATCAGCTTGGACAATCAGCTAAAATCAGATGCTCACGCGAAAATTTACGAAAATCATTACGAACAAGGCATCATGATTTTGCTTGATAATGCCGCAAAATACTCACCAGATGAAAGCAAAATCATTCACATCATCTTGTCAGAAGATGAGGATTTCATTATAACTAGTGTAACTGACCACGGAATTGGGATGAGTGAAGATGATATGGGACACATTTTCGAACGTTTCTTCCGAGCAGACAAGGCGCGCAACCGCGAAATTGGTGGCACAGGACTCGGACTTCCGATTATCAGCAGTATCGTTGAAAAATATCAAGGCGAAATCGAAGTCAGCTCTGAACTAGGTATCGGTTCAACATTCACTCTAAAAATTCCAAAAATGAAGTGATTAATTCATCTCAGCAACGCTATCTTCGAATTTAACCTCTGCTTCAATTAGCACTCACGTGTTAAACTAAAACAAGCTGTCAAATTAGATTTGACAGTTTTTACTTAATTGATTTGCGAGTTCATGTTAGGTTTTCTAACGTGAAAATAGAAAATTCTTGCTTTTTAAAATTTTAATGTTATAATTTATAACATAATAAAATTTTTAGAAAATAGAGGATTTTTCATGAACACAGGCTCAGTCGCTTTTATTCTTCTTTGTTCAGCCCTAGTTTTGCTGATGACACCTGCTCTTGCTTTCTTTTACGGGGGACTTGGACGACGAAAAAATGTACTCAATAACATGATGATGTCGCTCGCCCCAATGGCATTAGCATCGCTCTTATGGATTGCCATTGGTTTCACGCTTGCTTTTTCAGGCACAGGCGACTGGATTGGAAATTTTAATCATTTCTTTATGAACGGTGTGGACATGGCGAAAAATACACTTTTCCCCACCAACCAAATTCCCGACGGTCTTTTCAGCGGCTTTCAAATGATGTTTTCAATCATTACGGTAGCACTGATTACAGGCTCAGTAGTCGGACGGATGCGCTTTACACCACTCCTAATTTTCATGGCCTTCTGGCTGCTTTTGGTTTATTATCCTTTAGCGCATATGGTTTGGGGAGGCGGATTTCTCGCAAAGATGCACGCCATTGACTTCGCTGGTGGTGATGTTGTCCACATTTCAAGTGGTGTAACAGGGTTGGTACTGGCACTGGTATTAGGAAAAAGACGAGATTATGAGCGCTTAGAATACCGTCCGCACAATATTCCGTTTGTTGTACTCGGTGCAGGACTGCTCTGGTTCGGCTGGTTTGGTTTTAATGCAGGTTCGGCTTTAGCGGCAAATGGTGTCGCAATCAATGCTTTCATGACGACCAATACCGCAGCCGCAGCCGCAATGTTATCATGGATGTTGCTTGAAAAAATCATTATCGGAAAACCATCGGTAGTAGGAGCTTGCTCAGGAGCAATCGTTGGTTTAGTCGCAATTACACCAGGAGCAGGTTACGTTTCCCTCTGGAGCTCCATGATTATCGGTTTGCTAGTTAGTCCGCTAAGCTTTTTCATGATTAGCCGTGTGAAACAAAAATTTGGCTATGATGATGCACTTGACGCATTCGGATGTCACGGAATTGGTGGAATGTTTGGTGGAATAATGACAGGAATTTTCGCCACACCTGCTTTGGCACCACAAAAAAATTATGTCGGATTGATTTATGGTTCGCCAAATTTGCTCATTGCCAATCTTTCAGCTGTAATCTTCACAATTATTTTCTCGGCTCTTGTGAGTTTTATTATTATCAAAGTAATTGCTCTTTTCATGCCGATACGGGTCAGCGACCGTGCCGAAGCAATCGGGCTTGATGATAGTGAACATGAAGAAACAGCTTATCCAACATTCTTGGGTCTGGATTCTTAATTACGGCTAGGTTAAAAATTGAAAGGATATAAAATGAAAAAGATTGAAGCAATCATTCGTAACGAAAAACTAGAAGACCTCAAAAAGTCACTTTCAGAAAATGGCTTCACGCATGGCATGACCGTTTCCCAAGTACTCGGCTACGGCAAGCAAAAGGGATTTACCGAATATGTTCGAGGACAGAAAATCGAAACAACGCTTCTTGCAAAAATCAAAATCGAAATTGTCTGCGTT
>JAJXWC010000044.1 GCA_021781855.1 Bacillota bacterium
CCAACTGCTGCTCTTCGTCTACTTGCGGTTTTAATTCGCCCGTGAAATTGCGGCAAATGTAAAAAGCATTCGGCATATAAACTTGGTCTCCATTCGGATAAGTTATAAAGCGGTCTTTGCCCGAATAAATACCAAATAATTCAAGACTCACCGCAGTCAGTCCTGTTTCTTCCAAAAGTTCACGGCGAGCAGTTTCCTCAAGTTCCTCGCCAACTTCGATGCCACCCGCATGCAAAGCCCAGCTTTTATTGTCCTGACGCTGCTGCAAGAGGATTTTTCCGTCACGATAGACAATCACGCCAGCTCCAAGATAGACCAGAAGGTCATTGCCGATTTTTTTGCGAATCTCACTGATATAACTCATATCAATTCAAATTTTAACTGCTCAGTCGGGCGAACCAACCCGCGTTCATGCAAGGTTTCAGCGATTTGCACCGAGTTCCATGCGGCACCTTTAAGGAGATTGTCTGACACGCACCATAGATGAATCCCGTTTGGCATATCCAAATCCTTACGAATTCGACCAACAAAGGTTTCACGGCGACCGACCGCATTGATGGCTTGTGGATAAACTTGATGTGCCACATCGTCTTCAAGCACAGCACCTGGAAATTCGGCAATCAGCCGCTTGACCTCATCAATCGGTGCAACTTTCTCCGTCTCGATATAGACGCTCTCACTATGCCCAATCAGGACAGGCACACGCACACAAGTTGCGGAAACGGCAATCGCATCGTCTTCCATGATTTTCTTGGTTTCGTGCGTCATTTTCATTTCTTCGTAGGTGTAGTCATTATCGGTAAAGACATCAATTTGCGCAAGCGCATTGAAGGCAATCGGATAATGTTTTTTATCGCCTGCTGATGGCAGAATTTGCGCCTGCAGCTCTGTTGGGTCAACGCCATCATTAAGCACCTCACGCAGTTGTGCGCGTGCTTCGTCCATTGCCCGATTTCCCGCGCCGCCAATCGCCTGATAAGTACTGACGATAATCCGTTTCAAGCCATAAACCCGACGAATCGGCTCCAAGGCAATCATCATTTGGATGGTTGAACAGTTGGGGCAAGCAATAATGCCATTATGTGCATCAAGTGCATGGGCATTGACCTCAGGCACGACCAGGGGCACGTCAGGATTTTGACGGAAGTAGCTCGTGTTATCCACCACGACTGCGCCTGCTTTTACAGCGTAAGGAGCAAATTTTGCGGAAATCGAACCGCCTGCTGAAAAAAGAGCAATGTCAATGTTTTCGAAAGAATTTTCAGTAAGTTCTTCTACGATAAGGTCTTGCTCACCAAATTTTACAGTTTTTCCTGCAGAACGTTTGCTGGCAAGCGCTTTGACTGAGGCAACAGGAAGTGTAGAATGAGCGAGTTGCTCAAGCATTCGAGTGCCAACAGCTCCTGTGGCTCCCACAACAGCAACATGATATTGTTTCATAGTAATTGTCTATCCTTTTTTAGTAAATTACCATAATTATACTCTTTTCTAGTGCCGACTGCAAGAATTGTCAGATTTGATTTTAATGAAGTGAAAACTTGCTTGATAAGAGTCTATGGTGCTTTAGTCTTTGCGTTTGTGACTAATAAAATTGTTTATGTAGCGGACACTGGCAGATTAATGCTCTGCAAAACTTTTGTCTTTTGTAGCACGAAAACCGTAGATAGCACGCACTACCGAGACAAAATCTGATTTATATTCTTGTTGATTTAGTTATTTTATCTAGCCCAAATACTTATCCAAAAAATTTTTGACGGTATTTCGATAAAGCGAAATGTCGGTTTCGTAAGCCTGTGTATGTCCTGCATTTTCTATTATCAACAGTTCTTTAGGTGCATGAGTTGCCGCATAGTTTCGATAAACCATTTCGGTAGGAACAAAATTGTCCTTTTCTCCGTGAATAAAAAGAATTGGCCGCGTATTTTTGGCAAGTTGTTTGACTGCTGAAGCTTCTTTATAGCTGTATCCTGCGCAAATTTTGGACCAAAAAGAAACCAGATGAACTAATGGAAAAGCGGGTAAATGAAATTTATGCTTGGCATTATAAACAATTTCATTCCATACACTATCATAACCACAATCTGTAATAAAACATTTCACATTTTCAGGTAAATCATCGCCTGAAATCATCATTGTAGTTGCGCCGCCCATTGAAATTCCCATTAGGGCAATTTCAGCCGCAGGATTTTGTGTGATAATCTCTGTTATCCAGCGCTGATAATCATCACGGTCCAGCCAGCCGAATCCAATATATTTTCCTTCAGATTCAGCACTTGCACGATACGCAGGAACTAGAACATTGTAACCCAAGCTGTGAAAAAGATAACACAAACCTGGAATCCGTTCACGAATTGAATGATAACCATTGGCTACAATTACATATTTGGAGGTTGATTTATCTGCAGGAATATACCAGGCTTTGAGCGTAAGCTGGTCAAACGTTTGAATAGACCACTCAGCAGCAATTTTTTCAACGAATATTTCACTGTCATGCCAAAGCGGGTGCGTGTTAGCAACTGCTTTAGCGACTATTCTGCTTTTATGCTCAATAATTTGAAAACTAATGAAACTGATAAATAGCAAAACAAAAAGAAGAATGAGAAAAATGAAAAGGATTAACATATTTTCTATTATAACAGACTTGACTAATTTAGAAGAGAAGATTTTACTAAAACAAAAAACTCTGTCAAAAGACAGAGTTTCCAAAAAGGCAGGCAAAGCCTGTGGCAGAAAGGTTCACACAATCTGACAAAATCTCACACTTCCTGTGCGGGCAAAGCCCCAGATTTCCTCGCTTTTTCCGAATTTGACAAATTTGTCAAATTAATTCGGCTCATCGCATGAATAAAATTTTACCATATTAAGTCAAATGAAGCAAGAGTCCTACTAAAATTCCGCCAGAGCCAAGAAAGCTCATAAAGCAAATCGCAAAACGAAAAGTGAACATTCGTGTTCCGTCATAATTATACGACTTCTGCGTCCTCTTTCCTTTATACACAATCATTGACAACACCGACAGAATTGTTAAAGCAATCTGTATCGGCTCATTTAACCACATGGTCAGATTTAAAATTGAGCCTACTCCTGCTAAAATCGCCAATAAAATTCCCATCTTTACCTCTTAATTTTTTCTATTTTTCTTCCTTTTGCCAATTCGTCAACGACCTTGTCAATTTGACGAACTTTTTGCACAATCGGGTCTTGAATTTCTTCAACGCGTACACCGCAAATCACACCTTTAATCAGACTTGCATGTTCATTGAAAGTTTGGTTTTCCAACAGTTTTTCAAAAGTTCCTATTGTCTTTGACGGTTCTGTAAAATTTGTCAGCCAAGTTAAAATTTCGTCCAACTCGGCAGCCGTGCGATTTTTTCGTTCCACTTTTGCCAGCCACATCGGGTAAATTGCTTCCCAAGTCAGTCCGTAAATGCGTTCTGTATTTTCTGCCATTTTGTTATCTCCGACAATTTCCCCAATTTTCCATTGAAAATTCGCTCTGATTAAGCGCAAAATAAATTTTCAAAAATTCGCTCACACAACGCTTGATGTATATTTCATCTTCAAAATTTTGGTCAAGAATATAAAGCTTGCCTCGCTCATCAAAATCAAAAGTAATCGTCTTTCCTGCTTTACCAACATTAAAAATTACGTCTGCTGGACTAATCGTAACTTGAGTAAATTCATCAACCGCACGATTTTGAATAAGATAAAGTTCTGTACCTTCTCGAAAATCTTCTTTAAAAATATCAAATTTGAGCGCTGTACGACCACCATATTTTTGAACAATTTCTTCAAAAGGATTTGCCGCCAGTCCATCATAAGTAAAATCTGGATAACCTTCTGGCAGAAAATACTCTGGAACACCTACAAGTTCGAACTTTTCAACTTCTGTGAAATTTCCCAGGTTTTTAAGCGAATAGCTACTCTCACTTGTTTTGAAATAGGCTGTCAAAAATTCATCAAGAACCATTTTGTTGAAAAAAGCTTTCACTTTCATCAAATCAAAATTATTTTCAAGCAAACTTGCAAAAGGATATTCTACATTCTGGTCATCAAACGAAACCTGACCATCATGATTAACATCTTCTGTTACCATAATCTGAGCTTCCCAATAACTTGTAAAAGATTCATAAGTCATCGAAATTGAGAAATAAATTGTTTCGTTAAGTGTTTTATTAACTGTAAAAATCGCTGTACCTTTGGAAAGTTCCAGATAATAGCCGTCTTTAGAAAAGGTCAGAGATGCCAACTCCTCCGAACCACTGTAACGATAAGGTGTTTCTTCAAATCCCTGAAGATGCAATGCTTTCCCATTTTCAAAATATTTTATCATTTCGTCAAATGGATTTTCAACTGTCCAGTTAAAATCAAAATTTACCAGTGGTTCATCAGTTTTCAGTTCTTCTGAACTCAATGTCATGTCATTTTTTTTACTTTGAAATCCAGGCTCTTTTTTCCCAAAACTTGCATCAAACTCAGCCAAATATGGTTCATTCTCTTTTCTCTTCTTGTTCCAAAAAGCCATCTCATTCTCCTTCTTTACAATTATATTATAACATATTAACAGCATGTTGTACTGTTAAGACAGCAGACAATGAGCAGGCTTTTCCTTCCCTGACAGCAAATCCGCGCAGATTAGATACATCAAACTTACAAACGTGCAAGTATTTTCTATTTTTTCATCAAAAAAGGCTTTGACAAATTTGTCAAAGCCTTGAAGTGATGAGTTTATCAGTAGGGGATTTTTTTTCACCTCCCCAATGTTGAATCTGCGATATCAGGTCATCCTGTCCGAGACTGAAGCGACTGAGCCTACGGCAGTAGAACGAAAGCAGAGCTTGCCATTCCGACTAGCTGTTAAGCTATCATCATTCATAGCAGCAAAGCTGCGGACATAGTGCTGCTTATCCCATCGCCTGAAGTGTGGAGAGAATTGCGATTGCAACTAGCCACTTTAGTGGCGTAGCCGAGCATCGACAGCTCACAGTACGATGGTTGCGGATAGAGAGAATGAAGCTCTCATCTTTCGTAGTACGAAGTGCGTAGATAACAGGCAATTGCTAGGCTAAATTCAATTTTTTAGTCTAAAGTCTTGTAAACTGCTACAACATTTTCAGCCGTAAAGCCGTATGCGGGGAGCACAATATTGGCAGGTGCAGAAGCGCCCCATTTATCAACGGTTACTGTCGCACCATCAAGTCCGATATATTTGCCCCAGCCATAGCTTGTTCCTGCTTCAACCGCCAAACGACGACGGACAGCTTTCGGCAAAACTTCCTCTTTGTATTCAGAAGACTGCTCATCAAAGATATTCATTGATGGCATTGAAACAACACGCACACCAGTTCCAAGCGCTTTTTTCGCTTCAAGTGCCAAAGCAACTTCAGAACCTGTTGCAATGATAATGCCTTCAAGTTCACTCTCTTCTTTGGCAAGGATGTAGGCACCACGATTCAACCCTTCTTCAGCCAATTCCGCTGTACCTTCAAGCACAGGTAAATTCTGACGGGTCAAGACAAGCGCTGTAGGACGGTGTTTTGAAGAAACACTGCGTCTCCAAGCTGCAATTACTTCATTTCCATCAGCAGGACGAATCACGTCCAAGTTAGGAATTGAGCGCACACTCGCCAACTGTTCTACTGGTTCGTGTGTAGGTCCGTCTTCGCCGACCGCAATCGAATCATGCGTCCAAACATAAGTTACAGGTAAATCCTGTAAGGCTGCCATCCGAACCGCAGGCAACATATAGTTTGAAAAGACAAAGAATGTTCCACCATAAACGCGCGTTCCACCATGCAAAGCAATCCCATTCATCGTTGCTCCCATCGCAAATTCACGCACACCAAACCAAATATTACGTCCTTCATAGTTCCCTGGCATGAAGTCAGATTCTGCTTTTGCCATTGTATTATTTGAAGCAGACAAATCCGCAGAACCGCCCCAGAAATTAGGCATCTGAGCTGACAACTGCTGAATCGTCTCTTGTGAAGTCACACGACTTGCTTTGCTAGAGCCAACTTCATATTTTGGAAGTTCAAGCTCTGGTGTTTCATTTTCAAAAGCATGGACATATTGCTCAGCGAGTTCAGGATATTTTTCAGCATAGGCGGAAAAAGTATCGCGCCAAACTTGTTCCAATGCCTCACCACGTGCTACAAGTGTTTCTAAGAAACGTTTTGAAACTTCTTCAGGAACTGTAAATTCTGGATAATTCCAACCATAAGCCGCTTTTGCTGCCGCAATCCCTTCAATTCCGATTGGTGCGCCGTGAACTTTATTCGTTCCTTGCAAAGGTGCGCCAAATCCAATCACTGTTTTCACTTCGATAATCGTAGGTTTTGATTTTTCAGCTTGTGCAACTTTTACAGCTGCTGCAATTTCTTCCAAGTCGTTTCCATCTTTGACCAGCAAATGTTGCCAACCATAGCTTTCAAAACGTTTTTGCACGTCATCAATAAATGACATGGATAAATCGCCGTCTAATGAAATATTATTTGAATCATAAAACAATATTAATTTGCCCAGTTTCAATTTTCCAGCAAGAGATGCTGCTTCTTGTGAAACACCTTCCATTAAGTCGCCATCGCCGTTGAGTGCATAAGTATAATGGTCAACGATAGCAAAACCAGGTTTGTTATATTGTGCAGCCAAATGTGCCTCGGCCATTGCCATACCGACTGCATTCGCAATTCCTTGTCCAAGTGGTCCAGTTGTTGCTTCAACCCCATCTGTCCAATCTACTTCGGGATGTCCAGGCGTTTTGGATTGCCATTGACGGAAATTTTTTAAATCCTCTGTTGTTACATTGTAGCCTGAAAGATGCAACAAGCTATATAACATTGCAGAACCATGCCCTGCTGAAAGCACAAAACGGTCACGATTTGACCATTTACGCGAGGTCTTTGGATTCACATTCAAAAACCTGCTCCAGAGCACATAAGCCATTGGAGCTGCACCCATAGGAAGTCCCGGATGCCCCGAATTTGCCTTTTGAATCGCGTCCATAGACAGCGTGCGGATAGTGTTTACGCCAAGTTGATCGGTATAATCAAACATAAGATTCTCCATTATTTTTGTTGATAATTTATCTCGTTAACCGCACCAAGTTCCATGATTAATACTCTTTGTGTTGTGCCAAAAATACAAGAAATCTAGCTATTTCGCAGTAAACGCAAAGCAACCAAACCAGTATGAATACGAAATTTAGGACTGTTGAGATAAATTTGCTTGAGCAACAGCACTTCAAGTGTTCACTCAAAATGATGCTTGCTCACTACTTCATTATAACATTATAACATAAGTTGAAAGCGTTTTTTACTCTGGTTGATTAAAAAATTTTCATATTTTTCGATTTTATGTGAAAAATTTTTGAATTTTCATGGGAAATGTTGCGATTATTGTCCCAGAATTCACAAAGAAACGCTCATCTTTGAAAAGAGCGTTTCATCTCAATAGTACTACTATATTATCCATTCATTTAGAAGCGCTTTTTGAACTTTTACCAGTTATGCTCATTCACATTGTCTTTAGTAACAAGATAAATCGGTGAGTTGATTACTTTAGGTACAGTTTTGCCCTGATAATAATCAAAAGCAGCCTGTAGTGCCATTTCTCCAATTTTTGCTGGCTGTTGAGCAATCGTGCCTGTAATTGTTCCATTTTTAATCGCAGTGTGTGTTTCTGCTTCGCCATCAATTCCGAAAATTGCAATTTTTGCACCTGCCGCCTGAACAGCTTTGGCAGCGCCGAGCGCCATTTCATCATTTTGAGCAAAAATAGCTTGAACACCGCTGTGCGATTGAAGCATATTCTGCGTTGTATTTAATCCCGTGGTACGGTCAAAATTGGCAGATTGGCTAGAAAGAATATTAAGCCCCAAAACTTTTGCTTCATCATTAAAACCTTTTCCTCGGTCAATCGTTGCTGATGCACCTGGTGTTCCTGATAATTCAAGAACTTTTGCCTTACTGCCCACCAATTTTTCAATCGCTTGAGCTGCCATCTTTCCTGCAGCAACATTATCCGATGCTACAGTTGTTAACACTGTACCGCCATTTGTTCCACGGTCCATACAAATTACAGGAATATGTGCCGTGTTTGCCGCTTTTATCGCTGGAACAATCGCATCTGAATCAACAGGATTAATCAGAATTGCATCAACATTTTGACTGATAAAGTTCTGAACATCATTAAGCTGTGTAGCTGAGTCATTTTGTGCATCTGCTACTGTAATTTTTGTTTCATTTTTCTTTGCCATTGCCTGAATGGCGTTATCCATTGAAACAAAATAAGGATTATTAGTGGTTGAAATAGATATCCCTAATTTCAGCTCGTTTGCTTTTTTATGAGTCACATTTGTCGTTTCTTGTCCTCCGTCGCGTCCTGGAATTCCTGTATAAAAACTGCAGGCTGCAAGGGTTGAAATGGCGAAGATTGCTAATATGCCAAGTCCTATTTTTTTGATGATTTTCATTTTCAAATTCCTTTTCTACGGCTCAACAAGCAGCTAAAGACAAGCGAACTTGTCTTTTAGCCACTCGCACAGCCTTCTACGGCTCAACAAGCGCCTGACGACAAGCAGAGCTTGCCTCACAGCCACTCGCACAGCCTTCTTTATTTACGTTTGCTGCGAATAACATCAATCAAAACAGCAATCAGAATGACAATCCCTTGAATGACTTGCTGCCAGAAAGCTGACACACCAATAATGTTCAAGCCGGGATGCAACACACCGATAATCAGTACGCCGACCATTGTACCAAACATTCGTCCTTTACCACCCATAAGTGATGTACCACCGAGTACAACAGCAGCGATAGCATACATTTCATAACCAGAACCTGCTTGAGGCGTTGCTGAAGAAAGGCGCGAAGTAATAATTAAACCTGAAATTGCTGACATTGCACCAGACAAAGTGTAAATTGCAATTTTAACTTTATTGAGTTTGATACCTGAAATGTAAGCGGCTTTTTCATTGCCGCCAAGAGCGTAAACAGACTTGCCAAATGCTGTTTTGTGCAGCAAAATATACAAGATAACAAAAACAACGATCATCAGAATCACAGGAAAAGGAATACCAAGCAGATAGCCTTGTCCAAGATAAGCTAGAAAATAACCGTCCAAATGTTTAGTAATTGGATTACCGTTGGTAAAAACTAAAGTTGCGCCACGATAAACCATTTGCGTTGCTAATGTGACGATGAACGGTGCTAATTTGCCGTAAGCAACGAGTATCCCATTGATTGCACCTAGAATTGCACCAATCAGAAGCGCACAAATGACCGCAAGCGGCAAAGGCATTCCTTGTGCGATAAATCCTGCTGAAATCGCACTTGATAAAGCTAAAATTGCACCGACCGAAAGGTCAATTCCTGATGTCAGAATGACGAAAGTCATTCCAAATGCGATAAAACCGTTCGCTGTCACTTGTAAAAGCAAGTTCAGCAAATTATTTGTTGTTAAAAAGTTGGGATTGATGATTGTAATCACTGCCATTAAAATCATTAAGGCGAGTAATGTGGTCAAAGAACTAAATTTTTTAGTCAATGCTTTCAACTTATTTTCCTCCTGTGGCAAGTGCCATAACATTTTCTTGTGTGGCTTCTTTTTTAGTTAAAATACCTGTAATTTTTCCTTCATGCATGACAGCGATTCGGTCAGAAACACCAAGCACTTCCGGTAAATCTGACGAAACCATAATAATCGGCACGCCACGCTCAGCGAGTTCATTCATGAGCTGGTAAATTTCCCTTTTTGCTCCAACATCAACACCGCGTGTCGGCTCATCTAATATTAGAACTTTTGGTGCAATTCCAATCCATTTTGCCAGCACCACTTTCTGCTGATTTCCGCCCGACAAATCACCAACGGCTTGCTCCTCGTCCGTGGCTTTCACTTTGAGTCTCTCAGATAATGATTTGACAAAATCAGTCGCAATTTTATTGTCAAAAATACCACGGTGAATGAAATCTTTTGTACTAGGTAGCGTGATATTATCTTTGATTGAAAAATCAAGCACCAGCCCTTCTTCCTTGCGGTCCTCTGTCAAAAATCCAATACCTTGCGCAATCGCTTCTGACGGTGTTTTTATTTTGATGGATTTTCCATCAATTTTTATACTTCCTGCTTTGAGCTTGTCAAGCCCAAAAATTGCTCGCATAACTTCTGTTCTTCCGGCACCCATAAGTCCTGCAAAGCCAAGAATTTCACCGCTACGTACTTCAAATGAAACATCATCAAAAACTGTTCCTTTCAAGTGTTCCGCCTCAAAAACAATGTCACGAATTTCAGCTCTTTTTTCTGGATAATAATCCGTAATCTCACGCCCCACCATTTTGCGCACCAACTCGTCCACATTTGTTTCATTCGTTGCTTTTGTGTCGATAACCAGCCCATCTCGCATCACCGTAATAAAATCTGTAATTTTAAAAATTTCTTCCATTCGATGTGAAATGTAAACAATGCCCACACCTTTTTTCTTTAATCCTGCAATAACTTTGAACAGTCTTTCTACTTCGTGCTCCGTAAGGGCTGCCGTCGGCTCATCCATAATCAAAATTTTTAAATCAGATAAAAAGCTTTTAGCAATTTCCACCATTTGTTGCTGTCCCACAGAAAGCGTACCAATTTCAACATCTAATGGAATTTCAACTCCAAGTTGTGTAAAAGCACTTGCCGCCTTTTTCTTCATCATTTTATTGTCAAGAAGTCCAACTTTATTTTTGATTTCACGGCCTAAAAAAAGATTTTCCAACACTGTCATCTCTTTCCAAGTGTTCATTTCTTGATGAATAAAACTAATACCAAACTGCTCTGCCGCTTGCGGATTGCTAAAAGTTTTTTCAACACCATCAATTTTAACCGTTCCACTGCTTGCAGGAAAAAGTCCTGTCAAAATATTCATCAATGTAGATTTTCCAGCACCGTTTTCACCCATTAATGCATGAACTTCACCAGAATTAATGGTCAAATCAATCGTTTCCAATACTTTATTACTACCAAAGGACTTGGAAATTTTCTCCATTTCAATTTTCATAATGCCACTCCTGATTGTAAAATAATATTTGAGTAAGGTGTATTTTCGCCTGTACGAATTACAGCTCTCACAGTATTGTTCATCAGCTTCAGCTCCTCATGGCTGACGAAAATAATTTTGACAGACTGAGGTAATTTTTTTCGAATAGCTTCAAGCTGTTCAGCATTTTCTGTTTTGATTTCTTCAGCAAGATAGACTTTTTCCACCAAAACATTTTCAAGATAATTATCCAAAATCTCCTGAAAACTTGGCAAACCATGCTTCACTGCCAAATCAATTTTTTTAGTTCCCGCAGGCACAGGTAAACCCAAATCACCGATACAAACTTGGTCAGTATGCCCCAAGTCATCAACAATTTTGGCAATTTCACTATTCAAGATGCCATATTTTTTCATATTTTTCATGCTCCTTCTACGGCTCAACAAGAACTTGACGATAAGCCAGCTTATCTTTCAAGCACTCGCACAGCCTTTCTACGGCTCAACAAGAACTTGACGATAAGCAAGCTTATCTTTCAAGCACTCACAGCCCTTCTACGGCTTACAAATGCGCCTGTCTTATCGTTTCCTGCACAGCCATTACTTCTTCCAGCGTAGGCATGCCACCTTGCGCGCCAAATTTTTGAACTGATAAATGTGAAGCAATCACTGCAAATTTCACAGCAGACTCAAGCGATAATTTTTGGGTCAATGCATAAGCAAAAGCTCCGTTGAAAGTATCGCCTGCCCCCGTTGTATCCACAACTTTTGCCTTGATTGCTGGTATCAGCTGAATAACATTTCCGTCATGAAAGGTTACCCCTCGCACTCCTTGCGTCACAATCAGCTTTCTCGGATACCGAGCCAAAGCTTCCTCCAAACTCAAATCAGGAAATAACTCCTTACATTCATGTTCATTAGGTGTAACATAATCCACAAAATCAAGCATCTCCAAATCCGTTTCACGTGCCGGTGCCGGATTATAAAGTACTTTTATCTGATGAGCCCAGCAAAAATGAGCTATTTCAAGATTGGTTTCATGCGGAATTTCATTTTGTAAAACTACCAAATCACTGCTCGCAATTTCCTGCCATTCTTCAGTCCTTTTCCATTCATCCGTTTTTACTTGATTATTGGCACCAGGGACAATAATAATCCTGTTATCTCCATCATAAAGTGTGATTTGTGCAATTCCTGTTGTTTGTGAGACCGTTCCCACTTTGTCAAAAATAACATGATTTGCAGCAAAATTCTTTTTAATTACCTCAGCAAATTCATCTTGTCCGACTTTTCCAATCATTATTACACGGTCATTTTTTGCAAGACGGGCAATCGCTACTGCCTGATTGGCTCCTTTTCCGCCAGGCACCATTGAAAAGTCCTGTCCAAAAACTGTTTCTCCTGCTTCTGCTACCCTAGATGTACTTGTAACTAAGTCCATTGAAATACTACCGATTACCGTAATTTTAGTCATCTTTTCTTCTTTCTACGGCTCAACAAGCACTTGACGATAAGCAAGCTTATCTTTCAAGCACTCGCACAGCCTTTCTAATTGTTTCACGTTCCACATAAGAAACTGGAAGTTCAATTTGTTTTTGCTTGATTTTTTGACCACTATCTATTTCATAAATCATTTTTGCAGCTTCGGCTCCCATATCATAAGCTGGCTGATGAATGGTAGAAAGTGCAGGATAGGTGAATTGACTGATAAGAATATTATCATAGCCAATAATCTGGATATCTTCAGGAATTCTTTTTCCTCTCGTCAAAATCTCACGAATGTAGGCAATCGCATGAATATCTGATGGTGTAATAATCGAATCAATCTCTGGTGCAGTATCCAAAAGCACCTTTGCTTCTTCTTGAATGGATAAAAAATCATAAGTTTCGCTATAAAACTCCTGATAAGGAATTTTTTTATGCTTTAAATAATCACAACTTGCTTTAAACCGATTATTGATGCTGACAGCCGTTGTAGGTCCGCTAATAACTGCAACTTTTTCAGCGCCTGCCTGACTGATAACTTCTGCAGCAAGAAAACCGCCTCTTTCATTATTTGAAAAAACACCATAGTTACTTTTATGCCCAACTCGGTCAACAACCACAGTGGGAAGGTCAAGCTCTGGAAATTTCTCTGAAAAATCATGAGCCGTGATAACTCCAGCTGCATTCAGCTGCACAAGCACCTTGAGGTATTCTTCCTCAAGCGCAGCATCTTCGCCAACGTTCCCCAACATGACCCGATAACCTTTTTCTTGCAGAAATTCTTCCACCCCTTTTGCAAGCAAAGGAAAAAAAGGATTCGAAATATCGGGCAAAAGCAGCCCAACAAGCTGATTACGCTTCGTTTTAAGCGAACGTGCCGAAAGATTAGGGATAAAATTCAGTTTTTTAATTGTCCTTTCAATCTTTTCTTGTGCTTCTTTACTGACATAACCGTTTTGTGCGATATATCTGGAAACGGTTGATTTTGAAACACCTGCTTCTTCAGCTACTTGTTTTATTGTAACCATTTTTCTCCTTTCTATGACTCAACAAACATCTGATGTCAAGCAAATCTTGACTTAAGTGAAATCGGCTTAACAGTATGGTGTGCTGTTAAATTTGCGAATGAAAAGTCGGAAAGTTAGGTGCTTGCGCAGGTTCTCCGATTTATCTATTTTTATTCACTTCAGCGTTGATAAATTTAATTTTTATGGGAACGGTCTCATATTTATGCTTATATTGTACACGTTTTCATATGGCTTGTCAATATTCTTTTGATTAAATTTTCATGACAAAAGGCACTAAATTTTAAATTCAGTGCCTTTTTTCGAATGCGGTAGCGCTATATTAGCATGCACTACAAATATAAAAGCAAAGCGAGAATCTACAGGTAAAATAAGTCTTTCAGTCCAAACCCACACGGTGGAAAATCTCATCCACACGCTTCAGGTGATAATGATAATCAAAAGCAGCATCAATGTCTGCATCTGTCAAATACTCACGAATCTGCCTATTTTTTTCAACCAGCGGACGAAACATGACTTGTTCGTCCCAAGATTGCGCCGTCAGGGGCTGGACGAGGTCATAAGCCGCTTCACGTGTCATCCCTTTTTCAATCAACTCTAGCATCACGTGCTGGCTATAAATCAAGCCAAAGGTCGCATCCATATTGCGTTTCATGTTTTCAGGAAAAACCGTCAGATTTTTGACGATATTACTGAAACGCGCGAGTTGGTAATCTAGCAACTCTGTCGTGTCAGGCGCAATGATGCGCTCTGCTGAACTGTGGCTGATGTCGCGTTCATGCCAAAGCGCCACGTCTTGAAAAGCGGTCAGCGCATGTC
>JAJXWC010000045.1 GCA_021781855.1 Bacillota bacterium
TTTGGTTCCTTACAAAGATTTATTTGAACAAAAAGGTCCTTTTCTATATTTTCTGCATGCTTTAGCTGTACAGCTTACAGGAAATAATTTTTACGGTGTCTATATACTTGAAAGTATTGCGATGTTGTTTAATTTGCTGCTTTTATACCATATTGGACGTTTCTTTTTGTCTTCTCAAACTTCCTTTGTTGTCACGCTTTTTCTTCCTGCTTTGCTATTAGCTTCAACAGGGCTGCTAGCGCATATTGCCTGGTTTGAAACAGGAGATTCGGCAGAAGAATTCGCTGTTCCGATGATTTTATACTTAATTTATAGCATAATTAAGTATAGCCAAACGCATGAACTGCTTTTTCCTATGAAGAATCTTTTTGTTCTAGGCGCCCTTATGGGGCTTCTGTTTTGGACAAAATATACATTAATAGGCGCATTCATTGGTTTTTATCTTTTTTTAGGTGGATATTTGTTGCTGAAAAAAGAAGGAAAACGCTTGTTGCAAGCAATATTGAGTAGTTTTTTAGGTTTCGGAAGTGTAAGTGCCCTTATTTTGCTTTATTTTGCTGCGAATCATGCGATAGGCGACTTATTTAAAGTCTATTTTTGGATTAACTTGACAACTTACAGTACAAAAACAAGTGTTTGGGGGCATCTACATGCAATTTTCCAACAGCTTTTTAATGGTTTTTCGGCTTTTCCTTTGTTGATTGTCTTGCTGCTAGCTGAATTTTATTTCCTTTTCAAGCGATTCAAAAAACGAGAAAATGGCTTACAGACAGCGCTAGTTATCTGCTCTTTTCTATTTGCTGTGGTGTTTGCCTTAATAGACGGTCGTCCATGGATTTACTATTTTTTGATTGTTGTTCCCTTTTTCAGTTTAGGCTTGATTGCTCTAGGAGATTTTTTTGCGAATAGCTTCAAAAAGGCTAGAGGATTTTCGACTGAATCACTTACTTCCTCGGTCGGCACTCGCTTGGTTAAAAAATGGCAGTTAGTGCCCCTTATGCTTGGCGCCTTGCTTTTTCCCCTTCTCTTTAATACAAATATTTTTCAGTCCCAGTGGTTTGTCAAACGAGGTCAAAGTGCACAAGTTCATTTTGCAAAAATAATTCATCAGGTTAAGTACCCGACTCTGCTTAATTATGGAATACAAGATGCCGGCTTCTATTTGGCTGCAAATGTTTTGCCGGCAAGTCCCTATTTTGCCCAGAATTATATTAACTATCAAAATTTTCCTGTGCTTAATGATACTCAAAGTGCGGTTATTGCAAAAGGAGAAGTTGACTTTGTAATAACAGATTTGCAAGCTTTAGCAAAAAATAATTCCCTAATCAATCCGAAATCCAAGGTTCCCTTATATTTAAAGAAAAATTATCAGTTAGTAGCCAGTCAAACAACAAAAGGAACAAAAATAACCTACTTGCTGTATGAACGAAAAAAATTACTGAAATCTTGATATAGAGCTACTGTTTGCAAAGAAACATGTTTTCACTTTTGGTAACTGTAACCATTCGTGTAATCTGTTACAAAAACTAAAATACCGCTTGCAAAAATTTTTGTATGCGGTATTATTAATTTGTAAGTTATTTTTAGTTCGCATCTAAATTTGCCGGCAGATTTAGTAGGGACTAGGTGCTTTGCCACTCGACTTACGGCTTTAGCCGCTTAGCGAGAACCACTGCGACCAGCCAGCTTGAGCATGGATACCTGCGGTGTGGACAGCATAGTAGCGAAGCTACGGAGCGAGTAACGACAGCTTAACAACACTGTGAGGTTGCGAATAGAGAGTAAAGCTCTCGTCTTTCGTGGCAAAGCAAAGCTGGATAAGAGGTTGTATCTTGCGCAAACTTTAAGGCTATTTCTAAAAACTCAGAAATTCCGAATTATCTCCGCTGCGCTCCGCTGTTCATGCTCGCTAAATCAGCAAGCTGACAAGTCGCAGTGGCTGTCTAAATTTTCCAAACTTTTCGTTGACGAAAACTTCGTTTTCTTTATCTCAGCAGTGTATGCTAATCCCACCGCCCAAGAGGCGGGGAGATTAGCAGCACTAAGCTTCGAATTTTGCTCGACTAAACTTGCCTCAGCACGTCTTTTCTTGAGCAAGCAAGGTTTGCGAAGGCCTTCGTCGTAGTTATCAATTTTGAAAATTTAGCTCAAATTCGAAATCAGTAGTTTTTAGAGGTACCCTTGACTTCTAAAAAAATGTTTAGAAGTCAAGCAGTATTAGATTATTGGAGGTCTTATTTATGAACGAATTCATAAATAACAAAGTGTTGCCGCCCGTCATGAAATTTGTAAACACGCGAGCGATGACAGCACTAAAAAATGGTATGCTTTATGCGATGCCGTTTATCATTGTCGGGTCAATTTTCCTGATTTTGTCAAATATTCCTATTCCAGCAGTTTCCACTTGGCTGGCGAATAATGGCTGGTCAGCGGTCTTTAGTCAGGCGTTCAACGTTTCGTTTGGTATTCTAGCAATTTGGGCTGCAGTCGGAATTGGCTACAGCTATGTACAAGATGCAGGACACGGCGAAGTTGCCTTGCAAGCAGGTTTGACATCATTGTCAGCTTTCTTCATCGTTCAATCTTTGTCTGTCGCAAATCCTATTGTCAGCGCACTTGGTACTGGGAAAGATGCTTCAGGCATTGGAAATTTGACAGGGGACCAAGCAGCCGCCGCTATTGCTAAATTACCTCAAGCGATGCAAACATTTTTACACAATCCTGTCACAGGTGTTTTGAATCTTACTTGGCAAGGCGGTCAAGGAATGATTGCGGCAATCGTCATCGGAATTTTGAGTGGTTGGGCTTACACAGCAATGATTAATGCAGGTTGGAAAATTACATTGCCAGAACAAGTCCCAGCCAATGTTGCCAATCAATTCACTTCGATGATTCCAACAGGTGTGATTATTGTTGTAGCAACTGTCGTTTATGCACTCTTTAATAAAATTGGCCACACAGATTTGGTCACATTTATCTATCACTGGCTGGAAGTACCGCTTCAAGGCTTGGGAGATTCTTATGGCGGTATTTTAGTTATTGCACTTTTGGTACCATTCTTCTGGTTTTTCGGTGTGCATGGCGGAATTATCATGGGAGCTATCACTTCAGCTTTCTTGATTCCAAATACAGCACAAAATGCTGCCTTGTATCAGGCACACAAATTGACTTTGGCAAATGGTGCACATATTGTTACCAATGAATTTTATAATAACTTCATCAATTTGACCGGTTCAGGAATTACCTTTGGCTTGATTATTTTCACTATTTTCATGGCACGGTCTGAGCAGATGAGGTCGATTGGTAAAGTTGAATTAGTCCCAGGTCTCTTTAATATTAATGAACCATTTTTGTTTGGTTTGCCATTGGTCTTGAATCCTGTACTTGCTTTACCCTTCTTCTTAGTTCCAGTTGTTGTTACAACGACAGTTTACGGTGCGATTTACTTTGGAATTGTTCCACCGATGAATGGTGTTGCAGCACCATGGACGACACCACCAATTATCTCAGGTTTCTTGATTGGCGGTTGGCAATATGCTGTTTTACAGGCGGTTGCGCTCCTTGAGTCAACCTTGATTTATCTGCCGTTTGCTCGCAAATATGACAAGATGCTCTTAGAACAAGAAGCAGAAAACGAAGCAGAATAAGTAACGGAAGTCTGTCAATGAGCTATTGACAGACTTTTTTAGCTTTTGTCCCAGCAAGCTGTGCTATCTCCTTAGCTTTGTCACTATGAAAGAAAGCGAGAGCTTTGTATAGCACAAGGTGCATAGATGGCACGTACTGCTGAGGTGAAGCAATCATTTTAAAGAAGAGGAAGAAAAATGAATCAAAAAATGCCCCTCCATTTCTTCTGGGGAAATTCCACATCGTCCATGCAGACAGAAGGCGGTGTGAAAGAAGGAAATAAAGGAAAATCTGTTTATGATGTTGATTTTGCAGGAAGAACGGCTGCCAACTGGGAAGTCACGATTGATAATTATCACGATTTTGAGCGTGATTTTGACCTAATGCAAGCGATGAATATGAACATGTACCGTTTTCAGATTTCTTGGTCGCGTGTGATACCTGACGGCGATGGTGCTTTTAATGAAGAAGGGATTAAATATTATGAGCGTTTAGTGGACGGGTTGATTGCTCGTGGTATTGAGCCGATGATTTGTCTTTACCATTTTGATATGCCGCTTGCGCTCGCTGAAAAATACGATGGCTTTCTTAGCCGTCATGTCAAAGATGCCTTTGTGCGTTTCGGAAAAGAAATGCTGCGTCGTTTTTCTGACCGTGTCAAATATTGGATTGTCTTTAACGAGCACAATCTCTATTTTGCAGATGGATTTGAGCATTATTCGGGTGTTCTGGCGGCTGAAAAATCGCTTGACACCATGTACACCGTTTTTCATCATACAATGCTTGCCCACGCAGAATTGAGCGCTTTTATCCATGAATTTGACAGTTCTGTCAAAATTGGTGGAATGCTTGCAACTACAGAGGTTTATCCTGCTTCGACATCGCCGAAAGACAATCTCTATCTGCGAAAATTTGATGAATTTTACAATCGAAATCTCTGTGATGTTTACGCTTTTGGGCATTATTCGCCAGAAGTGCTGACCTTTGTCGAAAATCATGGAATTGACATGGATTTTCAAGCTGGTGATGATGAGATTTTGGCAAAAGGGATTTCAGACTTTATCAGTTTTTCCTATTATCGTTCGGTTTTATTGGACGCATCAAATTTGACAGAAAATGACGCACCGAATAGTTATTTGACAAAAGGCATGGTGCTCAATCCTCAGCTTACTCATAATAAATGGAACTGGTCAATTGACCCTGATGGTTTTCGTCGTCTTTTGACCAAGCTTTATAACGAATTTGGTTTGCCTGTTTTCCCGATTGAAAATGGGATTGGGCAAGAGGAAAGTTGGGACGGAGAGCATGAAATTGCGGATGATTTGCGAATTAGTTATCATCGTGAGCATATTCAAGCTATGAAAGATGCCATGTTCATTGATGGCACCAAAGTTATCGGCTATCTCGGTTGGGGCCTCATTGATATTCCAAGTTCTTCTGGTGATATCAACAAGCGCTATGGTGCGGTCTATGTCAATCCGTCAAGTCTCAAACGGATTCCGAAAAAATCATTCCACTGGTTCAAGCGAGTTTTTGCCAATAATGGGGATAATTTGGACTAAAGGGTACCTCTAAAAACTCAAAAAAAGAAAATAAAACTTCCGTTTCAGATATGTTACGGAAGTTTTATTTTCTTACGAAATGCCACTTGTTATGGTGAATTAAAAATTTCATCAGATTACAAAAAGAAGAAAAATAAAAAAACACTGCAAACGCTTCATTTTGTTGTTGACAAACTGATATTTTAGCTGTATAATACTAATATATCAGTTGAGAGGAACAAAAAAGTCTTGAAAGAAAGATTAGAAATCCCTTACCTGCTAAGGGATAACGCGATTTTGCAAAGAAATATTGGGCAACTTTTCTGGGGTTATACGGCTCCTCAAAAGGAAGTTAAACTCACTTTTGAAGATTTTTCAGAAACAACAATTTCTGATGAAAAAGGTTACTTTAGTTTTAAACTCCCAGCTCATGAAAGCGCAGAAGCTATTGATTTTTATCTTTCTAGTGAAAATCAGGAGCGATTGATAAAAAATATTTGCTTTGGCGATGTTTTCTTACTCGGTGGCCAGTCCAATATGCAGCTTTGGCTAGGTCGTTTAAAAACACGTTATTCTGATGAGATTAAAGCCGCGCATCATAGTACAATTCGTTTCTTCGAAGTTCCGCAAAATCCAGTATTTGCTGAAGCCAAGCAGGAACTTGAATCGGGAGAGTGGAAATATGCTGTAGGCGAGGACTTAGAAAATCTATCAGCTATCGGATATTTCTTCGCTGTCCAACATTACAAAAAAACAAAAGTTCCGATTGGTCTGATTGCCACTGCAATAGGCGGTACGCTAATCAATAGCTGGCTAAGTGAGCAAAGTCTCAGACAGCTTGGTGCTCTACCGCAAAATTTTGCTGCTTTAAAAGACAAAAATTATCTCAAACTCACACAAGAATTAGACGACAATTATCAAACCACTTATCTTAAAAAGATGGAAGAAACAGATAAGGGAATCAGAGAAAATTGGCAGTCTATCGAATTTGATGCCAGCGATTGGCGGGAAGCAAATTTGAATCAAAGCTGGGAAGAAAAAGAAACTTACCCTGGAGTAGTTTGGCTACGAAAACAGATTGAAATTCCTGACAAGTTGGTAGGAAAAAAGGCTGAATTTCGCTTGGGGACTTTCTCAGATGCAGATGATATTTTTGTCAACGGTGTCAAGGTAGGCAGTACAGAGTATAAATATCCTCCGCGCAATTATCCGTTAGGCAAACTTGCAAAAAGCCTTGTGATTGCAATTCGCCTAAAGATTTTTAATTTCCCTGGAGAAATCAGAGCTGATAAAGCTCATTTGATTGTCACGGAAAATGAAATTTTAGATTTGGATTGTTTGGGAACATGGAAAATTAAACGTTCCAGTTGGCTACCCGAACGAAAAGCACAGTACTTTGTCCAATATGAGCCGACGGGCTTATTTAATGGTATGATTGCACCACTAAAAAATCTAAAATTTTCTGCAATTCTTTGGTATCAAGGGGAAAGCGACTGTTGGCAGCCTGAAAATTATGGCATACGTTTTTGTAAGCTTATCCAAGAATGGCGAAATTTGTTTCAACAAGCGGACTTACCTTTTCTCTTCGTTCAACTGCCAAATTGTGATACAGAAAAAGGCGCACGCTGGGCAGAGCTAAGAAGCGAGCAAAAGAAAGCGCTAGCTTTGAATAAGACAGCAATGGTTGTTGCACTTGACTACGGAGAAGATAACGACCTCCACCCACTGAACAAAAAAGCAGTAGCTGACGACCTCTACGAAGCCTATCAAAGAATAGCACAATTTCCAAATGGTTACAGCAGTGGTCCGATTGCAGTAAATGCCAAATGCATTGACCAGGAACTTAAAATTTCTTTTCAAACTTTTTGTAAGCGATTGATTTCCACTGATTCTGGATATTTCGAAATCATAGAAGGAGGTCAAACAGCAAAAATGAAAGATTATAAGCTTGTTGGTAATACAATCAAAATTCGCTTACCTTCAGCATTTGCTTTAAGCAGCGAAAGCCGTGTAAGATATAATTGGAATAATACGCCGAAACCATTTATCAGAAATGAAAATGGCAAAGCGGCAGCTCCTTTCGAGCTGAAAATATTTTTTTAAAAATTTCTATCTTGTATAAACTACAAGATGAATATTAATTAGTAAACAAAATAAATTTTTTGGAGAAACAAAATGAAAAATTGGAAAAAAGTTGCTCTTGCAGCAGCAACCGTCCTCTCAGTAGCAACCCTTGCAGCCTGTGCAAGCAGCAATGGAAGTGCTTCTAAATCAAGCAATCCAAACGCTAAAGCCACTCTTAGTTTTTGGTGGTGGGGTACTCAACAGCGTAATGATGCGACGCAGAAGCAAATTGATAACTTCCACAAGAGCAACTCAAATATCACAGTCCAAGGACGTCCAACTGGCTTTGGTAACCTTGACCAAGTATTTGCAACGCAGTATGCAGGTGGAACTTCTGCAGATATCATGAGTTTGCTTTACAACTGGGTACCAATGTACGGGCAAAATGGCGGCTTTTATGATTTAAACAAAGTTCCAGGGCTTGATTTGAAAGATAACTATAGTGCAAGTTTCCTAAAATTCGGTCAAGTTGATGGCAAACAAGTCGCTGTACCTTATGGTGAAAATGTCATGGTACTTTGGGTAAATAAGACTGTATATGAGAAATTTGGTGTTGATGTTTCCAAACTCCACACTTGGCAAGACTATATCAATGCAGCCAAAAAATTCCCTGCAGGTTACTATCCAATCTGTTCGCCAACATGGAACTTTATGCCAGCAATCTATCTGCAACAAGTTACAAATGAACAAGAATTTGATGCTAAGGGTAATTTGAATTGGTCAGAATCAGATATTGAAAAGGCAGTTTCTTGGTATTATGGACTGGTTAAAGATAAAGTGGTTGTTCCAGCATCTGACTATATTGCTAATGTCGGTTCAAATCCAGTTGACCTTTCAAATAATAAAATGGAATTAGACGGTAATTACGCAGGCGGTGTGGGATGGAATGCAGGTTTGCAATCTGACCATGATGCTCTTGCTGCTAAAGGTGATGATATGGTTATTGTGCCTTATCCTGTCGCTGACGGCGCAAAGAACGCAAATATTTTGTCTAAACCTTCGCTTTTGCTTGCTATCAAGAAAAATGAAACAAATGTTGCCCAAGCGGGTAAATACTTGAATGATTTCTTGAATGGGACAGAAGCAAACAAGATTTTGGGAACGACGCGCGGGGTACCAGCTTCTAAGTCTGCAGTCAAAGCACTTCAAGACAGTGGCCAGCTCAGCGGATTTGCAAAGTCAGCTTATGAGGCAGGTCTTAATGTTTCGACAATGAATGAAACACCATTCTTTGAAGATGCGACATTGACAACGATTTGGACAAACAATGCGCAAGCTGTAGAACTCGGTAAAATGAGTGTTCAGACAGCCGCTCAGAATATCTATACGCAAACCAAAGCGCAAGCTGCAAAATTGGCTGTGCAATATAAATTGAAATAAGATACAAACAAGGAGCAACTTTTCCCTCCTAGGAGTTGTTCCTTATTTGTAAGTAATCCAATGAGCGTTGGATTACTTACAAATGTTTAGATGGCCTCCTATACATCTGAACATCTGTGAGCAATCCATTGCTCCAGTATAGTCTGCTTTCATTTGAAGTGATTACTTCACCAGTTGGGGATTCTTTTCCCCCACTGATGTTAGAGTACAACCTGACATTAAAGCCATCAAGTCACTATGTCCGCTACACTATTCATTCGTTAAAGTCGCAAGGCGAAATGGTGATAAGTCTAGCCGCTATCTCCGTGCATTCGCACTACGAAAAAAGAGAACTCACAGCCTTAGAGGCAGGAGAAATAGCACGCACTTGCCAGGTTAAAATGTCCAAATTTGATACCAACCGCTTCGGATTTTGAAGAAATCAGCTATACTAAAAAAGAGGCTGTGCGAGTGTCTATAAGACAAGCAAAGCTTGTCGTTAGGCGGTTGTTGAGCCGTAGAAGGCTGTGCGAGTGTCTATAAGACAAGCAAAGCTTGTCGTTAGACGGTTGTTGAGCCGTAGATTAGAAAGGAACACCATGAAAAATCATAAAATTGGACTACTCTATATTGCGCCGTGGATTATAGGTTTTCTGGCGCTTACAGCTTGGCCAATTATCATGTCTTTTTATTATTCTCTGACTGACTATAATATGATTACTACGCCGAGTTTTATTGGGCTACAAAATTATACCAGTCTTTTTCAAGCTTCAAATCCTAGTAACTTCACCACTTCACTAAAAGCAACGGTTGTTTATGTACTTTTTTCAGTTCCCTTGCAGTTGATTTTTGCTTTATTTGTTGCTTTTGTTCTTAATTTTAAGATTAAAGGAATCAGCTTCTTTCGGACAGCCTATTACATTCCTTCTATTTTGGGCGGAAATGTTGCGGTGGGGATTCTTTGGCGTTTTATGTTCAATCCGACGGGGCTTGTTAATACATTCCTTGGAGCAATCGGAATTCATCCTGTAGCTTGGTTTTCGACGACATCGGGAGCGATGTTTGCAATTATTTTGCTGAAAGTCTGGCAGTTTGGCTCTTCAATGCTGATTTTTCTTGCTGCTTTGAAAAATCTACCACCTGATTTATATGAAGTGGCGAGTCTGGAAGGGGCAGGTAAACTTCAACAATTTTTCAAGATTACAATTCCATTGATTACTCCTGCTATTTTCTTCAACCTTGTCATGCAGATTAGTAACGCTTTCCAAGAATTTAACGGTCCTTATTTGGTTACCCAAGGAGGACCTTTGAATACGACCAATTTGGCTTCACTTTTTATTTATCAGCAAGCTTTTCAAAGCTATAACATGGGCTATGCGAGTGCTGCAAGCTGGGTTTTATTCGTCATCATTGTATCAATCACTTTGATTCTCTTTGCTACTCAGAAATTCTGGGTCTATTATCCTGATGGAGGTAACAACTAATGGAACACACCAAAAGTGCTTACCAAGCCAAAATAGAAAGCCGGCAACGTGTTGGAAATATCGTGCGCTATGTGGTTTTGACTATTTTTGCATTGATTATGATTTATCCTTTGCTTTGGTTAGTTGGAGCGACTTTTAAGACAAACAATCAGATTTTTACGCAAATCAGTTTTATTCCGACAAGTATTGATTTTACGCCTTATATCAAAGGCTGGCAAATGGGAACAAGTAGTTTTACCACTTACTATTTGAATACTTTTTTGTATGTTATTCCTAAAGTATTCTTCACAGTGCTTGCTGCGACGGTTGTCGGCTACGGTTTTGCCAGATTTGAATTTCCATTTAAAAAAGTTTTCTTTGCGCTGTTGATGGGGACAATGTTTTTACCCGCAGTCGTGACGCAAATTCCACTTTATTTGTTCTTTAAACAATTTGGACTCTTAGATACTTATGCGCCTTTGATTATTCCATCAGCTTTGGCGCAGCAACCATTCTTTGTATTCTTGATGATTCAGTTTATTCGCTCAATCCCGCGTGACTTTGATGAAGCAGCAACGATTGATGGTTGTAACTCTTTCGGGATTTTGTGGCGAATTTTGCTGCCCTCCTTGAAGCCTGCGATTATGTCTTGTGTCATTTTCCAATTTGTTTGGAGTTTCAGCGATTTTCTAGGTCCGTTGATTTATATTACTTCACCTGAAAAATACCCTGTTTCGATTGCGCTGCAGCTTAACACGGATGTTTCATCAGGAGTTGTGCCGTGGAATCAGATTTTTGCTATGTCTGTTATTTCTTTGCTGCCGGCGATTATTTTGTTTTTCGCAGCACAACGGTATTTTGTTGAGGGAGTTACTTCTTCAGGAATTAAGGGATAAGGCATGAAAAATTTTAATTGGGACTTTAATTTTATTACAGATTGGACGGTGTCAGGTGTTTCTTGGATTTATCGTCTGATTATCCAAAATGTTTATTTTGTGCTGTCAAACCTACTTTTTATCGCAATGTTGCTGCTTTTTCAGTTGAATTTGAACAATTTTGTTTTGTTTATTGTGCCGATTTTCTTGTTTTATGTGAGTTTGGCAGCACAATTTAAGACGATTGAAACTGAAAAAACAGTGATTTCCTTGCGTAGATATGGACAAATTTATGGGAGAATGCTCAAAAATAACTGGAAAGTTTTTCTATTTTACACGGGACTAACGACTTTTATCGTATTTGATGTGAAAGTTTTGCTGGCGCTTCATGGCGGACTTTTGCTCATTCCTCTACTGATTACGGTAAGTTTTTTGGCAAGCGGAATGTTTTTTGTATTTTTGCTTTCAACAGACACTCGTGCTGAAAAAATTGCTCTGGGACAGAAGTTCTTTTCGATGTTACTGGTGAGTTATAAGTTGCCGCTCGTTACAATGGTCAATGTTCTTTGGTTTGCTGTTATATTTATTACGCTCCAAAAGTTTTCATTGGCTTATCTGGTTTTCTTTGCTGGGGCAATCAATTACATGATTTGTCTAAACTTGAAACGACGTTTTTCTGTCGAACTTTATTTTGAACAGGTCGAAAAATTATGAGAAAAAAAGAGATGAGTAGCATTGAAGAAAATTCTGCTCATTTATTTTTTAGAGAGGCTGTGCGAGCGTCTGTAAGGCAGGCTTTGCTTGTCGTCAGGCGGTTGTTGAGCCGTAGAAGGCTGTGCGAGCGTCTGTAAGGCAAGCTTTGCTTGTCGTCAGGCGGTTGTTGAGCCAGAGAAAGGAAAAAAAATGACAGTTGATGAAATGTGGTTGAAGCGCTCAACACTTGTAAAATTGCTGGAAAACGAAGTATTTTGTTTAGATGTTGCTTCGGAAGATTTGGTTATTTTGCGTTTACGCTCAGAGCTTGTGGATTTTCTGAAAGCGAAAGTGACAACAAATCAGGCAAAGGCAACGGTGATTTTGTCGATTGACACAACGATTTCGGAAAATGATGAGGCTTATGAAATTGAGGCGCAAAAGATTGTCGGAAGAAGTTCAAAAGGTCTGCTTTACGGGTTCTATGCTTTTTTGCGTTTGAAATTGACGGGCGAGAAATTAAGTGAAAAGTCTGAACCGCAGCAAGCGATACGCATGATTAATCATTGGGACCAAGTCGATGGTACGATTGAGCGTGGTTATGCAGGGGAATCGGTCTTTTTTGGAAGTCCTGGAAGTAATGATAATACAGACCACGGTTCATTTTCGCTGAGGGAAATTAAAGGCGATATTTTCAGAAATGATTTTGCGCGTCTTGAGATGTATGCACGCTTTCTGGCTTCGATTGGAATTAATGCGATTTCGCTCAACAATGTGAACGTGCGAGGACTCGCAACAAATTTGATTGTGTCGCCCTACATTGACAAAGTACGTGAGATTGCGCATTTGTTCTCTAGCTTTGGAATTAAGACTTTTTTGGCGATAAATTGGGCGGCGCCCAAGCTGATTGGCGGATTGACGACCTCTGACCCATTTGACCTTGCGGTCAGAGACTGGTGGAAAGGGATTGCTGACCATATTTATACTCTTATTCCTGATTTCGGCGGTTTTGTGGTTAAGGCGGATTCTGAAGGTGAGCCTGGACCTTATCAATACGGACGCAATCACGCAGATGGTGCAAATATGCTGGCTGAGGCACTTGAAGCACACGACGGTCTAGTCATTTGGCGAACTTTTGTTTACAACTGCCAAATGGACTGGCGCGAGCGCTCATTTGACCGAGCAAAAGCCGCTTATGAAAATTTCATGCCGCTTGACGGGGAGTTTCTTGATAATGTGATTTTGCAGATTAAATTCGGGCCGATGGATTTTCAGACGCGTGAGCCGCTGCTTCCTTTATTTGGAGCATTGAGGCACACCAACCAGATGATGGAATTTCAGGTAACGGCGGAATATCTGGGACATCAGATTGATATCAATTATGCGGTGCCGCAATGGCGTTCAATGCTGAACTTTGATACCAAGCATGATAAAACACACAGTCTGGCAAAAGAAGTGTTGATTAAAAATTCTATTATCAAGCAAAATTCGGGGCTTGTCGCCATTGGCAATGTCGGTATGGACGAAAATTGGTGTGGTAATAAATTAGCGCAAGCGAATTTTTATGGTTTTGGTCGAATGTGTTGGAACAGCGACTTGACGAGCGAAGAAATTTTAGAGGAATGGCTGAAAATGAGCTTTCCTGAAGTTGAAGACGCACAACGTGCGACAATTTTCAACATCATGATAGGGTCAAATCGGACTTATGAAAAATATAATGCTCCGTTAGCCGTTGGCAGCATGATGGTGCCGCACTATCACTACGGACCATCGGTTAATGGTTATGAGTACGACCGCTGGGGTTCTTATCATTTTGCAGACAGAAACGGTGTAGGAGTAGACAGGACAACGGCAACAGGCACAGGATATGCGGGGCTTTATGCGCCAGAAGTCGCAGAAATTTTCGAGGATATTAATAAAACACCTGATGAACTGCTTTTATTCTTCCACTTTGTAAAATACGACCATATTCTGCATTCAGGAAAAACGCTGATTCAAACGATTTATGACTTGCATTTTGAAGGCTATGATGAAGTGGTAGCATACATCAAACTCTGGAAATCACTAGAAGGAAAAATTGATGCGATAACTTATGAAAATGTCGCCGAACGGCTTGAACGTCAGCTGCAAAATGCGCGAAACTGGCGCGACCAAGTGAACACTTATTTTTATCGTTTCTCAGGTGTGAAAGATAATCAAGGGCGCACGATTTATAAGTAAGTAATAAAGTTTCATCAGTTGAAATTCTCTCTCCCTATTATTGACATTAGTAAAAGGAAAGCAGAAATTAGCACGCTGAAATCAGCAAAATATCCTAAGATGCAAAATCTGCCGCAAGAGGCAGATTTTTTGCTAAAATGAAAAGGGGAGAAGCTTAAAAAATGTCTATTTTCAAAACAAATGATGGTGTCGAAATCAATTATCATACTTATGGAGCTGAAAATGCGCAGCCTATTGTGCTGGTCAACGGCTATTCAGCAAGTGAGGTCACTTGGTGCTGCCAGATTGAGCCTTTTGTGGCGGCTGGATTTTACGTTGTGACCTATGACCATCGCTCGCATGGGAAATCACAGAAAGTGCATTACGGAATGACATTGGCACGTCTGGCAACTGATTTGCATGAACTGCTAGCACATCTAGCCCT
>JAJXWC010000219.1 GCA_021781855.1 Bacillota bacterium
CCAAAGCCTTAAAAACATGCTCTCCGCGACGGACACCAGAGTCAAAAATAATTGGAACACGTTTATCTACAATTTTTGCAATAGCAGGCAACATCTCAAACGAAGCAGGTCCTCCATCAAGTTGTCTTCCTCCATGATTAGATACCCAAATACCGTCAGCGCCTGCCTTGATTGCATCATCTGCGTCCTCTGGCGACTGGATTCCCTTTACAATTACTGGTAAGCCATTTGTAAAATCTTTAATTTTTTGAATATCTTCAAGAACAAGTCCCTGTTTTGCTGAAGCATAAATCTCAAAAATTCCTTTTTCAGTGCCATCGCTTTCTGAAAATGCAGCAAGATTAGGCATAGGAAGTGGGAATACAAATTCATTGACAATATCTTCTTCACGATAACCGCCAAGCGTAGAATCCGCAGTTAAAATGATTGCTTTAACTCCTGATTTAACGGCTTTTTCAAGCAAGAATTTATTAAAATTATCATCTTTACTCATATAGAGTTGGAAAAATTGAGGAGCATCGGGAGCGGCAGCATGAGCTTCCTCGATTGATTTGTTACCATAGGTGCTCATTGAAAAGAGCGAACCAACTTCTGCTAACGCTTTAGCTGTGTCAACTTCTCCATTTTCATGTGCCAATCCTTGTGCTGCCAAAGGAGCTTGAATAATCGGTGTTTTCAGATTAATTCCGAAAATACTTGTTGAAAGATTTGCAGAATCTATTCCACGCAGAACACGTGGCAAAATAGTTTTCCTATTGAACGAAATTGTATTCTCTCGCAAAGTCCACTCATCCTCTGCACCGCCACGAATGTAACCGAAAGCCCCTTTATTGCCCTGACCTTCCATGCTTTCCTTAACCCGCTCTTCCAAACTTGCAAGGTTAACTACTTTTATTTCATGTTCTTCATTTGATGTGATGTAAGTCATATATGCTCATTTCTATAGTTTATTGGATACTTTTTTACAAAAGTACTGCGACAGGTGATAAAAAAACTAAGCTCCATTTTGTATGAAGCAATGGGAAAAGCTGACATTTACGCTATCAGCTTGCCGTCTCACTTCGCTCTAAATAAGGACAAGTAACCGCTATGCCAGCAGAACAAAAACAGAGCTTCGTGCTTATTATGTTAAATTCTTTCATCTATTATTGGTAAATCCTCCTACTTCTTAAAAAATTTCTAAAACGATGATGATGCACCTTGCGAGATAATGGTGTAAACTGCCCAAAAAATTGTGATGAAAAGTGTAGTAAATGTCGCAGTCCACGGTAAGAAAAATGCAAAAACAAGTGCTGGAATATAACAGATAATTGTAAGATAAAGCCTAATGTGATTAAATCGACTTAATTCCAGCGGACGTTTCCCCATTCTAAAACTGATGAATTGATTAAACAAAAACAATCCTAGCATGACAAATCCATAATTGAGCAGATAAAGAAGCGCCGCTTGTCGGGCATGGGGAAAGGTACCGTGATAAATCGTAGTAAAGGGAAGAAGTGTAATCGGAAACAGCGCAATGTTATTGAGCCAAAGCGCCACAGCGTCTACTTTTTTAGAAAGGTCAACTCTCGATGATGGCTAATCCAAAAACTTGTGATAAGTAAGAAGCTTGTAGCATATGTGAAAAGCATAAATACAAAACTGCTTGTTAATCCATTTCCATCATGAGGAAGCTTAAACTGAAAAACCATTAGTGTAATAACGATGGAAAAAACACCATCTGAAAAACTTTCAATTCGTTATTCATCTTCTACTGGTTCATCCCTATAAAGTGCCTCTAATCTCGTATTCTGATTGCGGACATCGGAAAACGCTTCATGCTGGGTAAATATTTTAAATGCGATAGGACAAGCCGGAATAATTTTCTTTTTGTCTTTTCTTGCTTTTTTTACCATTGCTTCAACCAAAAGAACCGCATGACCTTTTCCAGAAAAAACAGGAAAGATTTCTGTATGAGTAATTACAATCACCTCAGATGTTTCCAAAAACAATAAGAATCCTATTTGAGACTTTTCACTGTCCAACATCAAAAACTTGTCACCTTCAATTTGATAGTAGTAACTTGATTTTTTTGTAAATAAATTTTTAAACATCTTTAAAAAGCATATCCAATCTGGCAAAAACCTTTAAAATTTTCTTCTGTTTTGCAGTTTTGATTTCCGAAGAATTTCTCAATATGCAATCATTAAAAACAATTATGTCACAAAAAGCTCTAAATGTTTTATTTTGTACTCACATTATATCATTATTATAAAACATTAGTAGGAATAAGCTCCCGATTAATTTATTCTAAGCACTAAATTTTTTATAAACAAGCTACGTCCAATCGCAAGAAGAACATAATTTCATAATATCAAAGGATACGAGTGCTCATATCAGAAATACCATCCTTGCTCAAGGGGGATAAACGAACAAAAAAATAAGAGCCAGTTGTTGACTCTTATTTTTTTACATATTTTCAACATTGTGATAGACTTTTTGCACGTCATCATTTTCTTCAAGCGCATCAACCAAACCGCTGAAAATTTCCAAATCCTCATCCGAGAGCGTCACTTCGCTTTGCGGAATCAATTCAAGGTCAGTCTCTTCAAATTCAGAAATGCCATTTTCTTTCAAAACAGAAAGCGCCTTATGCAGTTCAGTAGGCTCTGTGTAAACTTGCACATAGCCATCTTCAGCCGTCACATCACGCACATCAATCTCGGCATCAAGTAGCATTTCAAAAATGCTATCAGCATCATCCCCTTTGAAAACAATCACACCTGTATTATCAAACATATAGCTGACTGCACCTTCGCCTGCGATATTTCCACCGTTTTTATGGAAAATCGTGCGAATATCAGCAATCGTGCGATTGACATTTGGTGTCAGTGTCTCACAGATAATCATTGAGCCATTTGGACCAAAGCCCTCATAACGACCGTCAACAAAGGTTTCATCAGATTTACCTGCTGCTTTTTTCAATGCATTTTCAATGACATGACGCGGAACTTGTGCCTGTTTTGCCTTGTCAATCGTGAATTTCAGCATTGAATTAGCTTCTGGTTCAGCCGAGCCTCCTCGC
>JAJXWC010000046.1 GCA_021781855.1 Bacillota bacterium
TACAAGCGTAAACTATAATTGAGTTCATGAGGCTAGATGTGAGCGAAGTTAGATAAAATATCAACTATCCTGTTGAATAATCGTATTTTTATAAGCTTCGAAGGCGCTAAAGCACCTTCCTTACATCTCGTTATAATTGCAAAAGAGAGAAGGAAATAAAATGGAAACCGAATTAAATCTATCAGATAGTGAACTTGTGGTAATGCGCGTTATCTGGTCTTTGGGTAAAGCGAGTGCGGAACAGATTAGTCAGGAACTTGATGAAACTTATCATTGGGCTGCTTCGACCATAAAGACTTTTCTTGCACGTCTCGTCAAAAAAGAACTGCTGATTACAGAAAAAGAAGGGCATAAATATATTTATAGTCCAACACGAAGTGAGAGTGATGCGATAACGCTTATGACAACAGAATTTTTGAGAAAAATTTGTGCGCGAAAACATAAACAAGTTTTACTAAAAATTCTTGAAGATAGCTCTTTTACCGAAGCTGACAAAGTGGAAGTGGGAATAGCAATATTAAAAAAAGAAACTGTCGCAGAGGTCGCGTGTGACTGTCTTGATAATATGCAGTATTGCTCCTGTGAAGATTGAAGCGAAAGCAAGACAGCATTTGATAAGTTATTTTCAAATTAAAATCTACAATCGTAGTTAATCCTTGACAAAGTATCTGAGGAAGTATAAAATAAAATTATAAAGTTTACAAATGTAAACGAAAAAGGAGAAAAGATGTCGCAAATTATTGTTTTAATCTTAGCGGTGCTACTCATTGGTTTCATTCTCTGGTGGTTTTTTGGAAAACATGAAGTGAGCACGGCTTCATCGGTTGTTTCTGGAAATAGCCAAAGTGCGAATGTTATCGTTAATGGAGGATACAACCCTGCTGTATTAGTACTGAAAAAAGGAGTACCTGCGACGCTGATTTTTAATCGCAAAGACCCCTCTACTTGTTTGGAAAAAGTGGTTTTTCCTGACTTTGGTATCAACCAAGATTTACCACAGAATAAGGATGTCGCACTCAATATTGACACGAGCGAAGCAGGGGAATATGAATATGCTTGTGGCATGAATATGTTTCACGGCAAGATTATTGTAAAATAAGTTAATCAAAAGAAGGCAGTGCGAGCATCTGTAAGACAAGTTGCTTGTCGTCAGATGTTTGTTGAGCCGTAGAAAGTTGGAAAATATTATGTTTGGAAAAATATCAAACGAAGTTGCAATTACAGTTGACGGAGCTTATCTCCCAAATTCATTTAAGCTTAAAGCAGGATTGCCAGCAAAAGTCACATTTACTCGGGTGTCTGACAAAGGTTGTGTTGGCGAAGTGATTTTCAACGATGAACTTCGTGAATTGCCTTTGAATGAACCAGTTACTTTTGAGTTCACACCAGACAAAGAGGGAGATTTTAAGTGGACATGCGGTATGGAAATGGCTACAGGTACCTATTCAGTGAAATAAGCTCGATGGTCTTGAAGTCAGTGAGAGAAAATGATATTTGAGACCTAACTTGTCGATTGGACGAATTAGCCCCATTGATATGGATATCTGCCATAGTGAGAGGATTATAAAAGGAGAAAATGATGTCTGTTACAAAACGTTTTATCATCGGTGTTATTGGTTCAGTACCGCTTCTAGCATTGATGTTTCTTGATTTTGCTCATCTTATGTTTCCAGGTGAGGTTTGGGTTCAGTTTATTTTGGGTACACTGGTCTATTTTGGCGCTGGCTTGCCTTTCTTGCAAACGGCTTGGGCATCTGCAAAAAATCATCATGGGAATATGGATACGCTAGTTGGCTTAGGCACGACAATTGCTTATTTTTATAGTATTTTTGCGATTTTCACGAACCGTGGAACCTATTTTGAGGCTGTTGCTGTTGTTATCACGCTGATTTTGCTGGGTTCGGTTTTTGAGGAACGCATGAAATCCCAAGCATCAAATGCGGTTGATAAGCTCATGGACTTGCAGGCAAAAGAGGCAGAAGTTCTACGCGATGGCGAATTCGTCAAATTACCTTTAGAACAGGTAGTGGTAGGGGATATCATTCGTGTTAAACCGGGTGAAAAGATTGCTGTGGATGGCGAAATTGTTGAAGGAAGTTCAACAATTGACGAATCTATGGTAACGGGTGAATCAATGCCTGTTGAAAAACACAGAGGTGATAGCGTTATTGGAGCAACGATTAACAGTACAGGAACTTTTACTTTTAGAGCAACTAAAGTCGGGGGTGATACACTATTGTCCAATATTGCGGAAATGGTGCGTCAAGCACAGTCTTCTCGTGCGCCAATTCAAAAAACAGTGGACACAATTTCCAATGTTTTCGTGCCACTTGTGCTGATTGCTTCGATTTTAACTTTTGCAGTTTGGTATGTTTTTCTTGGGGCAACTGGGGTTGAAGCAATGGTTTATGCGGTTTCAGTCTTGATTATTGCTTGTCCGTGTGCGTTGGGAATTGCAACGCCTACAGCACTTATGGTGGGGACAGGGCGTTCAGCTAAGCTTGGAATTCTAATTAAGAATGGTGAGGTTTTGGAAGCAACGCACACGATTAAAACAGTGGTTATGGACAAAACGGGAACGATTACCGTTGGTAAGCCACAAGTGACAGATATTGTGGCGGTAAATGGTTTTGCGGAAAATGAGATTTTGCGGATTGCATCAGGACTTGAAGGAGCTTCAGAGCATCCTCTAGCACTTGCTGTAATTAATCATGCAAAGGAAAAAGCTATTGCAGCAGCGGCCGTGGAAAATTTTGAAGCTATTTCTGGCAAGGGCGTTCAAGCTTTGGTTGAGGGAAAAAAAGCTTTCATTGGGAATGAGCGCTTGGCTGAAGATTTTGCGATGAGTGAAGATTTACATTCACAAATGGTAAAATTACAGGCTGAGGCGAAAACGGTTGTGCTTGTTGGTTTTGATGACAAAATTATCGCTTTGATTGGAATTCAAGATGCACCTAAACCTAGTTCTAAGCAGGCGATTAAGGCAATGCAAGCTGCTGGTTTCCGAACAGTAATGCTGACAGGCGACAACAAGCTAGTTGCTCAAGCGATTGCTGATGAAATTGGTATTGACGAAGTGATTGCAGAAGTTTTGCCAGGGGATAAGGCAGACCACATCAAACGGCTGCAAGAAAAAGCACCAGTTGCTTTTGTTGGCGATGGAATTAATGATGCTCCTGCGCTGACAACGGCGACAGTTGGTATTGCAATGGGTTCTGGAACAGATATTGCGATTGAGTCTGGTGGTATTGTATTAGTCAAAAATGACCTCATGGACGTTGTCACATCGCTTGTGCTGGCACGTAAAACGTATGGTCGTATTGTACTAAATCTTTTCTGGGCATTTATTTACAATGTGATTGGAATCCCAGTTGCAGCAGGGCTTTTCACAGCATTCGGCTTAGCTCTGAGTCCTGAGATTGCAGGTTTAGCGATGGCATTGAGTTCAATTACGGTAGTGCTCAGTTCACTTTTACTGAATATTGTGCATTTGCCTAAAAGTCAGGAATCAATAATGTCAAAAGCTTGAAAAAAAGTGAGATTTGATGTCAACAAACACTTGGCACACGCTTGGAGCAGTAATCTCTACTCATGCAATGGCAGATGAATAAGTAGTAAGAACGAGAATTGCTGCAAAGACAGGCAAGGAAAATTTCAATTTTGCGAGAAGATGAGATGAATGTGGCGTAGATGGGAATTTGTATAAGTCTGAAGGCGATATGAAAAGTGGTTTGACAACATGGTCAAATGAATTTATTCAGCAATTCTTGAAAGTGCTGTTAAAATATGGTAAAATACCAGAGATAGATTTCAAATGAAGGCTGTGCGAGCGCCTGTAAGACAAGTTTGATTTGTCGTCGGGTACTTGTTGAGCCGTAGAAAGGAAACTCTGATGGCTTACAAATCTAAAAAATCTGGGAAACGTAATCACAGAAGCGGCGGACACAAGCATTTCGACAAAGAAGGTGTGAAAGTTGTTGTAAAACCTGTGGTTAAAGCAGAAGAAAAATAAAAAAACGCAATGAGCGTTTTTTTATTTTGTCGGAAATGATAAGGATTTTATTCGACTTATTCATTCAATCCTTTATCAAAAAAATGAGGTCAGCATCAACTTGTGCGGCTGATGATTCTTGACAAATGCTAAAATTTTGCTATAATAGTTAGGTTGAATATAGCAGTCAGCCAAAGAACTCGTCAACATCGTGTTTTTACGAAAAGTAACCAAAGCTGTAAGGCGAAGTCACGATGCACGAACTTGAGGCTGTCAATATTCTTCAAATAAAAATGAAGAACTTGCAACTTTAGGCAAGAAGAGCGAAAAAGTGAAAGTGTAAGTAGCGAAAAAGCCCACAGGCTTTGAACGGTACGGCAACTTGAAACTAGTAAAGCTTATTTGCAGCCAAAAAGCGCAAGAGGAGACACAAAATGTCACGTTACACAGGTCCATCTTGGAAACAATCACGCCGTTACGGCATCTCATTGACAGGTTCTGGTAAAGAACTTGCTCGTCGTAACTATGTTCCTGGACAACACGGTCCAAACAACCGCTCAAAACTTTCTGAATACGGTTTGCAACTTGCTGAAAAGCAAAAACTTCGTTTTTCTTACGGTGTTTCTGAGCGTCAATTCCGTAATCTTTTCATTGCTGCAACTAAAATCAAAGAAGGCACAGTCGGTTTCAACTTCATGACTTTGCTTGAACAACGTTTGGATAATGTGGTTTACCGTCTTGGTTTGGCTACAACTCGTCGCCAAGCTCGTCAATTCGTTAATCACGGTCATATCCTTGTTGACGGAAAACGCGTAGATATTCCTTCATACCGCGTTGCTCCTGGTCAAGTGATTTCAGTTCGTGAAAAATCTATGAAAGTTCCTGCTATCCTTGAAGCTGTTGAAGCAACTAAGGGCCGCGCTAACTTTGTATCATTTGATTCTGAAAAATTGGAAGGAACTTTGGTTCGTCTTCCAGAACGCGACGAAATCAATCCAGAAATCAACGAAGCGCTTATCGTCGAATTCTACAACAAAATGATGTAATCGAGTGTCACTCGAATCTTGGAAAGTCCCATTCGGGGCTTTCTTTTTTTAGGAATGGTCAAATGGAAAATAGTAAAAAAATTGCAGGTCTATTAAATATCAAGATTGCTCAAGTGAATAAAGTGCTGGAATTGACCGCAGAAGGCAACACGGTGCCTTTTATCGCACGTTACCGTAAGGAAATGACAGGCTCGCTTGATGAGGTTCAAATTAAAGCAATTATTGATGAAAATGAGACGTTGACAAAACTGTCAGAGCGTAAGACAGCGGTTTTGACAAAAATCGAGGAGTTGGGCAAACTTTCTGACAGCCTGCGCGCGCAAATCGAAGCCGCAGAAAAATTGTCAGAAGTAGAAGATTTATATCTGCCTTACAAAGAAAAACGCCGCACGAAAGCGACGATTGCCAAAGAAAACGGCTTATTCCCGCTGGCTCAGCTCATCGTGAAAAATGCGGCAGATGTTGAACAGCAGGCAGAAAAATTCGTCAATGAAACCTTTGACAGTGCAGTCAAAACGCTGCAGGGCGCTGTGGATATCTTATCAGAAGCCATTTCTGAAGATGCACGACTGAGAAGCTGGCTCTTAGGCGAACTCCGCACGAATAGTTTTTTGACCAGCACCTTTAAGGATGGCGCTATTGATGAGAAACAAGTTTTTCAGATGTATTATGATTTTTCTGAGAAAATCTCGTTCATGCCCAATCATCGTGTCTTGGCGCTCAATCGTGGTGAAAAATTAGGCATTCTCTCTGTAAAATTTGAAAATAATGAAGAGAAAATCCTGCGTTATTTTGCCGCTCGATTTGCCGCACAAAATAATTCTTACATGCTCATTGCCATCAAAGATGCCGTCAAGAAAAAACTGATTCCAGCAATGGAACGTGCCGTGCGTGCAGAATTGACCGAAAAGGCAGAACTTTCCGCCATCGAAGTTTTTGGTGAAAATCTGAAAAATCTGCTGCTTGTCGCTCCGCTCAAAGGACGTGTGGTCATGGGCTTTGACCCTGCTTATCGGACGGGTGCGAAATTAGCGATTGTCGATGCAACAGGAAAATTGCTGAAAACAACCGTGATTTATCCAGTAAAGCCTGCAAATGCTGAAAAAATCGCACAAGCTAAAAAAGATTTGGCGCAGCTTATTCGTGAATTTGGGGTCAATATGATTGCGATTGGCAACGGCACTGCCAGCCGCGAATCAGAAAGTTTTGTCGCCGAAGTCTTAAAAGAAAACCAGTTTTCCGACGTTTACTATGTCATCGTCAGTGAATCAGGCGCCTCTGTTTATTCGGCAAGCGAGCTTGCACGTGCCGAATTTCCCGAATTGACCGTCGAAAAACGCTCTGCCATCTCCATCGCCAGAAGGCTCCAAGACCCTCTGGCAGAACTCGTAAAAATCGAACCAAAAGCCATCGGCGTTGGGCAATATCAGCACGATGTCTCCGAGAAAAAGCTCACAGAAAACCTTGATTTTGTCGTCGAAACCGTCGTCAACCAAGTCGGTGTCAATGTGAATACCGCCAGTCCGTCACTCCTCTCACATGTCGCAGGATTAAATAAAACCTTAGCACAAAATGTGGTGGCTTATCGTGAAGAAAATGGGGCGCTGAAAACGCGTGCTGAGCTGAAAAAAGTGCCTCGCTTAGGGGCTAAAGCCTTCGAACAGGCTGCAGGTTTCTTGCGGATTCCAGAAAGCAAAAATTTCCTTGACAATACAGGTGTTCACCCAGAGTCTTATCAGGTTGCAGAGCAACTCCTCGCCATGACGGACTTAGCGGAGCTCTCAGGACTTGACGTTCCAGCAACAGCAGCGCAACTCGATGTCGGTGTGGAAACCTTGACCGATATCATTGCTGACCTTCAAAAACCGGGACGTGATTTGCGGGATAATTTTGATGCACCGATGTTACGGCAGGATGTCTTGTCGGCAAGTGATTTGCGTGTGGGGCAAAAATTAGAAGGAGTGGTGCGCAATGTCGTTGATTTTGGTGCATTTGTTGATATCGGTGTGAAGCATGACGGCTTGGTCCACATTTCAGATTTGAGTAAAAATTTTGTGAAAAATCCGAATGATGCCGTCGCCGTCGGGCAGATTGTGACCGTTTGGGTCAAAACGCTTGACCTGCAGCGCGACAAAATCAATCTGACCCTTGTCGAACCACGTGAAAAATGAATGATATCGAATTAACCGCTCGTGTGAGACAACTTTCTCAGGCGAAATTTCAGCGGAATTTTGAACATGAAGCACGCTGGAATAGCCGATTACGAAGCACTGGTGGCCGTTTTTTCCCCAAGGATTTGCACTTGGATTTTAATCCTAAGATGGCAGATTTGCCGGATTTTGATAAAATCATCCTGCACGAGCTGGTTCATTATCATCTCTACCGCGCCCATCGCGGCTACAAGCACGGTGACCGTGATTTTAAGCAACTTCTTGCACAAGTCGGCGGTTCACGTTTTGCACCAGCGCTTGAAGCACCCAAACTTATTTATCACTGTCGAAATTGCGGCGCATACTACCCGCGACAACGCAAACTAGACATCAAAAAATATCGCTGTGGCAAATGTCACGGCAAACTCAAATTGAAGAGTGTCTAAAAAACGCTCTTTTTGCTTTTTCAGGCTAAATAGCGTAAAATAGGAACAATCTAAATTTTGAAGGAAAAAAATCGTGTTAAATCCAGAACTTATCGCTAAAATGCCCAAAGTTGAATTGCATTGCCACCTTGACGGCTCGCTCAGCCTTGCTTGCATCAAACAACTCGCTAATCATGCAAATCTTGACTTGCCGTTTACGGACGAGGAGATTTTGGAACGCACCCAAGCTCCTGAAAATACCCGCAATCTGCTGGAATATCTCGCTCGTTTTGACTTCGTGCTGCCTTTTTTGCAGACCTACAAAAATCTGGAACTTGCAGCTTATGATGTCGCACGCCAAGCCGCTAGAGACAATGTCAAGTATATTGAAATCCGTTTTGCGCCTAGCCAGCATCTGCAAGGTAATTTAACGCTTGAAGAAGCAGTAGAAGCGGTTATCGCAGGATTGGCGCGTGCTGAGGCAGATTTTGATATCACAGCTAATGCGCTGGTCTGCGGCTTGAAACAAGTTCCGCTAGAAAAATTACGACGTTTACCTCAGATTTTTGACCATATTTCAGATGAACACCTAGTCGGTTTTGATATGGCAGGTGATGAGGTGAATTATCCGCAGAAGAAATTTGCTCCTTTGATTGATGAAATAAACACTCGCGGGGTTCATCTTACGCTGCATGCCGGCGAATGTCCGCATTGTGAGCAAAATATCGTGGATGCAGTAAACATGGGCACAAAACGTATCGGGCATGGTGTGATGAGTAAGGCGATTCCTGAGTTTTGGGAAGCCTTGCGCAACAAAAAAGTTGTACTTGAAATGGCACCGACAAGTAATTTTCAAACCAAATCAATCGAAAGTCTAGCTGAATATCCCTTCAAAAAGTTTTATGATGCAGGCTTACATGTTACCATCAATACCGACAATCGAACCGTCAGCAACACGACGCTGCAAAAAGAATATGAGAAAATTGCAGCATGGTATGACTTTCAAGTTCAGGATTTTGAGCAAATCAATCATTATGCGATTGACGGCGCATTTATTGGAGCTGCTGAGAAAGAACAGCTACATCAGCGTTTTAAAGGGGATTATCAGAAATTATAATGAGGAGAACGCTCAAACTATCGCTTCTTGCTTTTTAAAGTGAGAGAAAACAAAATCATAAAAAACAGTGCAAAAATAAGGCACTGTTTTTTGTCTTTAAATTACAAAACAAGGCGTGTTTGTATATTATTTTGCATTATAAATTATTTATGAGAAAATAATAAGCGTAGTATTAAAAAATAAGAAACAAAGGAGAATACCCTTGAATAAAGCAAAACTGACTAAAAATGCGGCAACCGTTGCTGCTCTCGGAACGCTATTACTCGCAGATGCAGCAAATGCTACGGTGCTCGCAGCAGAAATTCAGGATACGACGACAGCTGAACAGCCTGTGCTTGTTGAGGAACAGGCACCGGTAGAAATTCCGATGGCTGAGCTACCTGACGAAACAGAGGAAAAAGACGAAAACACAGATAACAAAATTGAAGATGAAACAACTGATGTCTCAACAGACGAAAAGACCGAAGAAAATGAAGAGACTTCAGATGTTAGTCCTCCAATCGTGGAAGTACCCGAAGTTCAGCCTGATTCGGTAGTTCCTGAAGAAGTGGAAGAGGATACTGAAAATACAGAAATTGTTCCCTTAGCCAACCCAGGTGTGAGTCCAGATGGAACAACGCTTGATATTCACTTATCATCTGATATGAGTATTCGTCGTGCAAACCTAGGCTCATTTGAATTCGGCGATAGTCTTTTAGATATTACAAATGTTCCGATATCCACTACAGCTAATCCAACGAATAATCCAGGATTTACTTTGGCAACAGGACCAAATGCTCAGCCAGGGATGCCTAATGAAAACAGTATGGCATTTAATAATCTGGCTACTCTTCCAATTACTCAGTCTGCACCAGGTTCAACATGGACAGTCGTTCACAGTGCTAACTATAATTGGTACGTGGTGCAAGTAGATACGACAGACAATCTGGACACTAATGGCCAACCAACGCAAGGTACAATTATGAGCGGCTCTGTCACCAATCCGAATAACTATCAGGTGACGACCGACCAAGGACAAAACGGGCTTTTTGCTGCGCCGATTGAGGGAACAGGAAATGCTACAGGAGCCGACCACACGACTACAGGAACAGAAACAGGATTGCGAGTTTGGGATAGTCCTAATCAATCGCTCCCAGTTGGTCAATATATGATTTTTGGATATCCGAATAGTACTGTAACGACACAGGTTAATACAGGCGGTCGGATTATCTTTGACTTCGAAGTGACCGCATTAGAATTGTCCACTGCTCCTGTTAGGGATATAGCTATTGAGACTGGGCTGTTGTCTAAAACCTATGACGGCACGGAAGCGGCAAGTCGTGCAACAACGGACACCCAAATTGTAAATGATGCGCAACTCAACATTACTTTTAATGATGGGTCTGCAGAAGGATTAACACAAACAATTAATTTTCCCGTAGTGGATACCGTTTTGAATCGGTTTGAATTTGAAGGTAAGGATGTTGATAGTTGGGCAATGGATTATACTGCTCTTCAAGGTGAATTTACGACGAATGTTTCGGCCGCTTTAGCAAGTGCGACAAATCTCGACTCAACCCAAATTTCAGCTATCGCTGATATGCTTTGGCTTGTAAGTGATAGTGGGAACGGGCTCTATACAGGAATCATCAATCCAAGGCCTATTAATATCAACCCAGGGATTTTGCGAAAAACATTTGATAATACGCTGACGATGCGACCAGAAGATTTTGAAGTCCAACCGACTATTACCAATCTTCCAGCGCTGAACAGTATTGTGTCACCAAGTACAGAAACATTTACGATTGCCGAATTCACAGATGCTTCGATGAATGAGATTGTCTTTGATAATCCTTATGTTGCAGGCGGGTGGCAGTTTACAGATGCAAGCTGGGCTATTCTCTTACCTTCTACGGAGCTCGTATCAAACTATATCGTAGAAGTTGCTGGTGAAGTTGTCCCTGACTTTGGAGAACCAGAACCAGCAGCACTAAATATTACACCTTTTGCAGAAACACCTCAGCACGATATTGCAGTTCAGTATCTTTTCAGCGCTGAAATCGTCAAAGCGCTAGGTCCTGAAATCATGTTTGATAACGGCTTGCGTTTAGCGGAGACGATTACAACGACTTCTGCGCGCATGGGTGATATGATTGCACTAGATGAAAGCGGCGCACATAATCAGCTTTGGGACCGTAATGGTGTTAATCCGAATCTTTGGTCAGATGAGATTGATGTAGCGGGGAATACGGGGATTCAATATTCGCTTTATACTGAAAATCCGAATACGGGAGCAACTCCTGTTGCTTTGACTGTTAATGCTGCGACAACTCCTATTGCCTTGTCAACAAATACAACGGGGATTTTCACAGGACTGACGCCTGACACGACTTATTATGTTGTGGCACATTCATTGGAGAGCGCAAACTTCCTTGCAGGTCCTACCACAACCTATGAATTCACAACGGCTGCTGAAAATGTTGAAGCACCTGCGCCAGATACGGGTGGGCAAGATACAGATTCGGGAACGAGTGCAAATTATCTGCCACAAACAGGTGAACAGCTTTCAAGTCTAGGTATCTTTGGCGGAGTAATTGCTGCTGCAGCAGGATACTTGTTGTGGAAAAAACGCAAAAAATCCTAAAAAGAGATAAAAAAAGCAGAGCTCATCTGCTTTTTTCATTGTTCATTATTATTCGTCGGGGGTCATGACCATTGGGACAACCAGCGGTTCACGCTCAGTCTGCTTGTAGAGAAATGGTGAGAGGGCTTCACGCATGGCTTTTGCAACGGTAGCTTCATTGGCGTTGTCTTCATTCATGGCTTCACGAATAGCATTGAAAAGAACACGCTGTCCACTGCGAATGAGGTCGCCAGATTCGCGCATGTAGATGAAACCGCGCGAGAGCAAGTCAGGTCCTGCCATGACCGTTTTATGTTCAAAATCGACCGTGGCAACAGCTAGGACAATACCGTCTTCGGAAAGTTCATGCCGGTCATGTAGGACGGCATTTCCAACATCGCCGATACCTGAACCGTCAACATAAGTGTCTGAAGCACCAAAATGGTCAGCAATACGCGCACTATCCGCAGTCAAAGCCAGCACATCGCCGTTGCCCATGATGAAGCAGTTTTCTTTTGGAACACCAGTATCTTGAGCAAGTCCTGCGTGGATTTTGAGCATGCGATATTCGCCGTGACAAGGCATGAAATATTTGGGTTTAATCAGACGAAGCATGAGCTTTTGCTCTTGCTGACCGCCGTGACCAGAGGTGTGGATATTGTTCATCTTGCCGTAAATGACTTCGGCACCAGCTTCGGTGATTTTATTGATGAGCTGATTGACACCGTAGGTATTGCCTGGGATAGCATTTGATGAGAAAACAACGGTATCGCCCATTTGCAACGTGATGTGACGGTGCATGCCGTTGGCGATACGACTGAGTGCAGCCATTGGTTCGCCTTGAGAGCCTGTGCACATGATGACAAGCTCGTGGCTGGCGTACTGATTGATTTCACTTGGGTCGATGATTGTGCCTTTCGGCGCGTGAATGTAACCCAGCTCAATCCCATTGACAATCGCTTTTTCCATGGAACGTCCGAAGACGACAACTTTGCGACCAGTCTTTACTGCACCGTCCACAGCTTGCTGGAGACGGAAAATATTAGACGCAAAACTGGCAAAGATGATTCGGCCTTCGATACGCTCGAAGATTTTCATGATATTTTGTCCGACAACTTTTTCCGAATTTGAGAAAATCGGAATTTCAGCATTAGTCGAATCGCTCATGAGCAGCAATACGCCTTCTTCGCCGAGTGCTGCCATTTTGTGCAAGTCAGCAGGCTCGCCGACAGGCGTAAAGTCAAACTTGAAGTCACCTGTTTCCACGATTTTTCCTGCTGGCGTGTCAATCACAACGGCAATAGGCTCTGGAATCGAGTGTGTTGTGCGGAAAAAGCTGAGTTTCAAGTGTTTGAACGCAATTTCGCTGTCGGGATGAATCTCATAGAGTTTAGCGCTACGCAAAAGACCGTGTTCTTCAAGTTTGCCGCGAATGAGTGCGAGCGACAGAGGTCCAGCATAAACAGGAATGTTCGCCTGTTTAAGCAGAAACGGAATTCCACCGATGTGGTCTTCGTGACCGTGAGTAATAAAGAGTCCTTTGATACGGTCAATATTTTCCACGATATAGCTGTAGTCTGGTATGACGTAATCAACGCCTAAGAGGTCGTCCTCCGGAAATTTGATACCGGCATCGACGATGACGATTTCATCTTGGTATTCGATGCCGTAGGTGTTTTTGCCGATTTCGCCGAGACCGCCGATGGCATAGACTGCGACTTCATTGGGCTTTATTTTTAATTGTTTTGGCATGAGTTCCTTTCTTTGATTTTTATGTAAAATCGGTTGTTTTTTGTTGATAAATTTTGTACGACAAAAGAACTTTAAATTTCTGTCATTTTCTAAAACGGCAAAAATCTAAAGTCATTTGAAAAATAAATTTCTGAATTAAAATGTGGTAATTTCAAGTCCGCCATTTTCGCGTTCGTAGGCAGCAGCTTCATCACTCAAGCCTTCAATGAATTCAACAGTGTAATTGGTTGATTTAGAGAGGATTTCACGACCTGCAATAACGCCTGCTTTTTCATCTTTGACATCAAGGTCAAGATACAGAATTTGCGTCGTTTCGCGGCGTGGTGAGCGGCTTTTATCGGTTTGGTAAAAAACTTTAAAAATCATATTAATCTGAAACGAAAATTTTCGTTTCCCTTTCTTTTTGCATTTTTGATGACGGCTTGCGCACGTCTTTTATATACTTGCACAATTTGGATTAGTTTAATTTTAGCACATTTACAGGATTTTGAAAAGCGCCGTCTATTATTTTTCAAAAGAAATCGCTGTCAAAAACGGCAGGGCTGGAATTGGCTTGACAGGCGTGGTAAAATAGAGGATAGACAAATTTGACGGAATATCAAAGGATACTTGAAGTGGTTACTTCATCAGTAAGGAATTCTTTCTCCTCCACTGATGTTAGGCGGCACTTGCTAAGTTAAAAAGGAAAAAATGAATATTTTAGCATTAGACAGCTCCTCAAAAGCTTTATCAGTTGCACTAGTTGCGGACGGAAAGCTAGTGGGCGAGATAAATTTGAATGTGAAGAAAAATCATAGTACGACTTTAATGACGACAGTTGATTTTTTGATGAAACAGGCGGAGCTTGAACCTGCTGCGCTTGACCGAATTGCTGTGGCGCAGGGACCAGGCTCTTATACGGGCTTGCGGCTTGCGGCGACAGTGGGCAAAACATTGGCTTATACACTGGATAAAGAAATTGTCGGTGTTTCGAGTTTATATGCGTTGGCGGCGCATGTGAGGGCGCCTAAAGCACTGGTTGTGCCTGTCATGGATGCACGACGCGGCTTTGCTTATGCGGCAGTTTATCAAAATGGCGAAACGATTGTGGCGGACCAACACTGTGTGTTTAGTGAATTTTTGACTGATTTGTCAGAAAAAGTTAATTTGTTTGACCAAGTGATTTTTACAGGCGAAACAGAAAATTTTGTTGCAAATATTGAAGCCGCAGGCTTTGACAAGGC
>JAJXWC010000220.1 GCA_021781855.1 Bacillota bacterium
GATTTCTGCGTCGGAATCACCATTTTGAAACCAATTTCCACTTGTCAAAAATCCATTGGCTTGAAGCATCAGGACGGGCAGAAAAGCGCTCGCCATGAAAGCATATTTTTCTGAAATAAAAAGACGACAGGTTTTATAAAATAAAATCAAGCTTCCTAACAAAAGCAGAGATTCAATAACATAGATACCATAAAAATTTCTTCCCGTTACCGCTGTCGCTAGCGCATGGATAAAGTAAAGAATCGGTCCTTTTTGTTCAAATAAATCCTTATAAGGAACCAATCCATGAATGATTCCTTGTCCCATTGTCAGATAATAATTCGAATCTACCCAGTCATTTGTGTAATAAAGCGGCGAATTTTGACTATAAATAAGCATAGCAAAAAAGGCAATTAAAGCAAACAAAACATTGCGCTTCTTGTCTGTAAGCAAAGTTTGGGATGAGTTCATTTTTTCTTTTCTCCTCCAAAATGAAAATATACGGAGCATTTGAAGTAGGTATTTCAGCAAGTAGTGGTACTAAGAAAGGTGAGAACTTTGTCCGAGATTCTTCATTATGAAGTCATCACTTCAATTTTCAACTGAGATATAATTCTCTAGCACAGCCCGCTGATGAATCTGGGCAAAAATAAAATCATGAGCATTGTCAAATCTTATTTCTGGAATTTTGACCGTTTCGTCAAATTTGATGAGTTTGTGATATTCACGCTCACTGGTCGCTTCCACAAGACCGTATTTTTCAAGAACTTTGACAAAGATATCAGCACGTGTTTTGACCAGTGTTTTATTCATGAATTTCAAGAGAAAGCTTGTCATATATTTAAGCGCATATTCTGGGTCAACATCTCCGATAATATCGTAAATCTCACGCTCTAAGTCTGTCAGAGTCAAATTTTCAGCAACCTTATAAAAATAATTGGACAGCGTATCTGTCGTTCGGTCGTAGCGACTCAAAAAATGTAATTGGACAGTATTCGTCGAATTTGACAATGTTTGCATGAGAGATGAGCTATCCAATAGCTGGGCAATGGTGCTATCAGATTTCACAAAAAACGGTGCTGTAAAAATATTTTCCGTTAATTTTGAATTTGACAACTTCGTCAAATCCACCTCTGGAAAGTCACTATCATCAAACACATGAAAACCAAGCAAATAGTGCTTATCAGCTCGCAAAATTAGCCCTGTATCTATAAACTGTTCAATTTGTCGGTCAATATTTTTCACATCTGCAAATTTGTGATGAATGTCCCGCAGTTTGACCTCATCGTTTGTCAGCAAAAATTCAACCAATAACTTGAAAAAGGGCTGACGAGTCAGCCGATTTTCGTTATAAATCTTAATCATTAAAACTTTCCGTTAGTTGAGGAACAACTTGCTTTTTCCGTGATACAGCGCCTTTAAGGAAAGCATGGTCATCGCTCAAAGCAAAATGAAAGGCGGCTTCTACTTTATCTGGATGACTGCCAAGCTCGACGATTTCAGAGTTTGAGTTCACAATATCGGTAATCATAAAGACAAAATCATCATAAGCATTCGCTGCCATTGCAGCTTTAATTGCGGCTTTAAGGTCAGCCAAGCGCTCCAGAACTTCAGGGATATCCACCGTATTGACTTGCGCAATGCGAACTTTGCTGCCGTTCAATTCAAACGTTTTGGCATCAATGTCAATCAATTCTTCTGCTGATTTAGAAGCCAAATTTGTCCCTGCTTTAAGCATCGCAAGTCCGTATTCTTCAAGATTTACACCTGCGATTTCAGCAAGTTCTTTAGCAACTTTAAAATCTGTAGGATGAGTCGTTGGGGATTTCAGAAGCAAAGTGTCTGAAATCAAGCCAGAAAGCATCATTCCAGCGAGCCCTTTAGGAATCTCAACGCCAGCTTCAAGGAATTTGCGATAAACGATAGACGAAGCAGAACCAACAGGCTCAACCGTCATGAAAAGCGGTGCAGCCGTATTGAAATTTGCCACACGATGGTGGTCAACAACCCCAAAAATCGTCACATCGGCAATGTCAGAAATTGACTGCTGGAATTCATTGTGGTCAGTCAAGATAACCGTATCCACGCCTTCTTCTTTGGCTGATTTGACAATACGTGGTAATTCGAGTCCGAACGTATCCAATGCAAATTGTGTTTCTTCATTCGCAGGGCCAAGGGCTACGACTTCTGTATTCAAAGCGCCAACAGGACGATGATTGCTCAAATAGCTAAATGCCATTGATGAGCCGATTGCGTCAGTATCTGGTTTTTGATGACCAAAGACAAAAATTTTGTCAGACATTTTTTTACCTCTTTTTTAGGAGACCTCCAAGAACTGCCAATTCAGTATCTTTGATGATTCTCTTTAATTATTCTTTATAAATTATAGCAAAAAAACGTGAAAATTTCACGCTTTCACAATCCTTTTGCTTTCAAATCTGATACTAATTTCACATAAAACTCCGTAACATCAAAACCTTTAATATTTTTACGACTCAAATCAATCATATCACCATGCGAAATTCCAACTTTCCCAGCAGGTTTGATAATCCCCAGAAAGTTGCCCCAGCGCATTGATTTCGTGGCAACTAAGCCGTCATTATCACCTCCGATTGGATGGATAATTGAATAACCCAAGCTCAGAGGAAATGGTGCCGAACGTCTTGAAGCCATACTTGAACCGACACTTTGATACATAACTGCTGCATTATCTGGCATTTTTGCGTTCAATTCGATGCAACGTTCTGGCGTAAGCTCATTAATCGAGCCAACAAAATCACAATCCCCATCCCCTAAACGTGTAAATAGCTTTGAATACTGTTTCCCAATGCTTGTAACGATTTTTTTCGGTGTCATAGACAGCATCTTTCCCGCCAAATCAGACCCGTAATGAGGTGTGTTAATTGTTGTAAGTGAAGCCACGTAGGGTGCAAGTCCAAGGCAAGCTATCGCATAGCGACTATCAATCCCACCTTTAGAATGAGCGATGATATTAACTTTTTGGGCACCTGTTTTTGCAAGAATTTGTAAAATTTTTT
>JAJXWC010000221.1 GCA_021781855.1 Bacillota bacterium
CTTATATTTTAGCACAAAAAATCCCAAAAAGCTGGGATTTTTTAACCTATTTCATTATTTTCTGACAAATTCAGATTATTTCTTTAAAAATTGTAAAAGTTTTCTCAACAAAGAGAATCCTAAAACTGAAGCACTTGTTCCTACAAACACACCTCCTGCTCCAGACAAACGAACACGAAGTGCCTGAGCACTTTCAGCCACATAATTTTCTACCGTCTTAGCAACTTTATTAGTCTTTTTCTCTGGTGTTGCCGCTGGGACAGCTTGCGGTGCAGAAGACTTTGGAGTTGGAACAGTTTGATTACTTACTGCTTCCTTTTTTACCTGAGTCGTTGTTGTTGTTTTCACAGGTGCTTGAACTAAAACTTCTTTTTGAGGAGCTGTAGGTTGCTGACTCACTGGTTGAGTTGATTCTATTGAAGATGAACTAGATGGCGTTACAGCTTTCACCGATGAAGAACTACTAGGCGGAGTAGATGTAGGCTCCGATGGTTGAGTCGGTTCTGATGGCTTAGAGGGTTCGACTGGTTTCTCAATTTTCGAAAGGTAAATCGTAAAGAGGCTTCCATTATCCACATAATTAGGTGAATCTGCCAAAGCATCGGTCAAATTCGTGAATGTGTTATTGTTAGGATTTACAATCTTGTCAATTTTATACCCATCAGGCAAACTAAGCTGAGGTTCAGCAATCGAACTTCCTTGCAACCCATTTTCTACAATCGAACTTGGAAGCGAACTTGTTTCATTCGGATTCGTCCATGCAAAAGCAAAAGTTGCTGAAACAGGGGTTGGGTCAGCCTTGTAATAAACATCAATAATATTGTTTGTAGAATCATTATTGGCTACAACAACTGAAGCAGATGATGACTGATAAGTATAACCAATAGGATAAGGTGGAATAAAATTATAACTTTCACTTGTTGCATTAACTGGAACAGCATTATTCATCGGAAGAACAGAAACTTGGTCTCCGACATTAGCCAAAATCGTTGACGGCTGTCCAATGGGTTGATTGGTCTCTGAGTTAAGATAATTAACCTGAACAAGCTGAGTTCCCTTGTTAGCCAACAAGTTATTTCCCGTACTATCGTATTTAAGTGTTCCGTAGTTTCCACCTGTAGCGCCAACAGCTCCCAAGGACATTGAACGAGCTACTGTAATTTCTTGAGAAATCGTTGCTGGTTGTGCCGTTGCCGATGAAATTGTATAACTCAACATACCTGTTACAGAGTTTCCATCTGCACTAACAGATTCTGGTGTCCACTGAATAGACATTTCATCAGTAACTGTATATGAAGCATCGCCCGAATCAGCTACTGAAGCCCAACTATAACCATTTGTAATAATCTGCCCAGAATTATCCGTCTGCCGGATTGAAATCGCATTAGACGGTGAATTCGCAGGTCCCGTCTGAGCTCCATCAGTTCCAACATTTTGATACAAGTCACGACCAACAAAAACTGAATTTGGCAAACCGCCAATTCCGATAGATTGTCCCATCGCATTATTATTGGCATTGTTAGTTTCAATTTCTGAAGTTGAAGCGGGTGTCAAAATAAAGCCTAATGCATCTCCAGCCGCAAATGGATTCACTCCAGAATGTGCCTGAAATGAAAAATGACCAGAGAAACTAACTCCTTTTGACATATCAAGTGCACCATTAAATAGCGCATAGCCTACAGAAGCGAGTTGATTGTTTACCAAGGTTGATGCAAATGGTGTTGTAGAAGTTACCGTTCCACCGATATTATTCCACAAGCTACCGTCAAAACCATCTTGAGGTTGATAGAGATGATTCCCTGTATCTGCTTCTTGACCGAATGCAAGTAGATTGGAATTGTCATTATTCACAAGAGTTGCTGCATTCGCGTATGAATTTGTTCCTTCAGAGAATTGGCTATTCATAGCCACACCAAAAATAACTGTCGCACAAACTAATCCTATTACCAATTTTTTCGCATAAGGTCTTTTTCCATGCTCAATTTTTTTATTCATCTCTACCCCTTTCTAATAGTTTTTCAAATCTAAAGATATTATAACATTATTTTTCAAATATTACAAGAACCAAGAACTAATTTTTCTTATATTTTTTATCTGACACTTTAGTCCAATCATTTTTTCTCTTTAACAATATAAATTGGGCGTTTCTTACTTTCAAGAAAAATATTACTAATGTATTTCCCAATAATACCAAGTATCAAAAGTGTGAAACCAAAGCAAAAAAGAAAAATCACGACTAGCGAAGTCCAACCGCTCACTGAATGATGAAAAAAGAGCTGTCTAATAATCAAAGCAATAATAGCAATCACAGTCAAAAATACGGTAGTCAACCCTGTATAAGTTGCAATTTCAAGTGGCATTTCAGAAAAATTGACAAAACCATCAAAAGCATAACGTACTCTTGCCCAAAAATTCCATTTAGTTTTTCCCGCAATTCGAAGCTGATTGGTGTAGGTCACATATTGCGTGTTAAAGCCAACCCAAGTAAATAATCCCTTTGAGAAACGATTGTACTCTGACAGCTCTAAAATAGCATCTGCCACTTGGCGTGTCATCAAGCGAAAATCACGAACACCGTCAATAACTGGCGTTTTGCTAATTTTATTCATCATTTTATAAAAAAGATGTGACAAGGCAGAAACAATAAAGGGCTCCCCTTTACGATTAAGTCGCCTAGCAGCGACACAATCGACTTCATCTTCCTGAATTTTTTCAAACATTTCTAAGAGTAACTCAGGCGGGTCTTGCAAATCAGCATCCATTAAGCTGATAAAATCACCCGTCGCCGCCTGCAATCCTGCAAAAATTGCCGCTTCTTTACCGAAATTTCGGGATAAAGATAAATAATGCACAGCTGAGCTTTCTTCATGAAAAACCCGTAAGAGCTGCAAAGTCAAATCTGTCGAACCATCATTTACAAAAATATATTCAAATTCAAGAGCAAGCTGTTTTCTAATCTTTTCAATCGCCTCAAAAAAAACAGGAAGCGCATCT
>JAJXWC010000222.1 GCA_021781855.1 Bacillota bacterium
CTGGACTTGCGGCTTTGCCAAAAGAACCTGTCATCGTGGAAAATATGTTCCAGTTTGGCGGGGCGGTCAAGTCAGCGCCAGCACTCGCAAAAGGCTGGACGGATGTCCGCAGTCTTCCCGTCGCACCAAAGTCAAACGAACAATTCCGCAAGTGGTATAAAATGCACAAGAAAGGGGGAAAATAATGGCTGGAAGTATCCAAAATCGCGAAAGTTTTCTCGCAACGCTGCAAGAAAAGTTGGGCAGTAGCCCTTACGAGCCTTATGTCGCACCGACCGACCTACCGATGCGACATCTGTCAGAAGAGCCGATAGACGAGCTTTTGAAAATGGCAAAAAAACAGGCAGCCAGTGTTTCGGCAAATTTTTTGGAAATCACAGCAAGTGAGTTAAACGCAACCTTAGCCGATTTGATTTCAAAAGCTGGTGGTGGGCAGGTCTTACTTCCTGATGACCCCCAATTTGCCGAATTTGGCGTTTCCGTCAGTACTGACAAGCTCGTTTACTGGCAAAAAGGTGCGGAGCATCGTGAGGAAAACATCAGCAACGCACAGCACGCAAATGTCGCGATTGCTTTTGCTAAATTTTTCCTCGCCGAGTCTGCGACGATTGCGGTCGAAAGCTCAGCAGGACAAGGACGGAGCCTACATTTTCTGCCGACACACTATATCTCAATCATTCCTCAGAGTCGTGTCGTACCTGACATGGCACGCGCCGCGCAATGGTTTGACGCGAATAAAACAACAGGCAGTGCGATTAACTTCATCTCTGGCCCGTCAAACTCTGGCGACATCGAGATGGAGCTGGTCATCGGACTGCATGGCCCTCTGGAGATTAATTACGTGATTGTGAAAAATTTATAAGACTGCTTAGGTTGCCGAAAAGGATTTCATTTTGGATTTTCTCCTTTTTTTACTATAATTATATTAGAAAATAATTAGAAAAGGAGACATTCTATGTTAAAATTTTGGCGACAAAGTCGCACAACAATGATTATCCTCACATTTTTACGAGTTTACATCGGTATTCAATGGATACAAAATGCAATGAATAAGCTCTTGAACGGCTTTGATTCCAGCGGAATGATAAATGGAGCTTTAAATGGTTCAAGCAGTTACCCTTGGTTTCAGGATTTCTTGCATCTGACAACGGGAGGTGGTGAAAATGTGACTTTCTTCAACATTCTCGTTCCTTGGGCACAGCTTGCAATTGGTCTGGGACTGATTTTTGGAACTTTCACTTTGGCAGCGGCTTTCTTTGGCTTGCTGATGAATACGACTTTCATTTTGTCTGGTGTGGTCTCAGAAAATCCGACTTACATTGTAATTCAGTTGTTGATTTTACTAGGTGGATTTAATGCAGCAAAAATTGGATTGGATTATTGGATTACTCCTTTCTTGCGAGAAAAAATTCCTTTCTTGCATAACGATATTGCAACGCCACAACGTGGGCCAATTTATACCAGTACAGCAAAAAAATAAGACTTTCTTCATGAAAGTCTTATTTTTTTCTGACAAACCTGTCAAATTAGCGTATAATTGAATTCGCACAGCTTAAAATGAACAAAAAAGATAAAGAAGGAATCTAAAATGAAAATCATTCTCATTGGCTCGTCTGGTGCTGGAAAATCGACTTTCTCGCGTGAACTTGCAAATTTGGTGAATTTCCCAGTATTACACTTAGACAAAATTTGGCATAGCATGGATTATTCTGAAAAAGCCGAGAAAAAATTTCGCCAAGTCCAAGAGAATTTTCTTGCGGAACATGAGAATTGTATTATTGATGGAAATTATCGTGGTACACTAGGCCTCCGCGTGGCTCAAGCGGATTTGATTATTTGGTTAAAAATTTCACGCTGGCGAGCTGTTGGGAGAGTGTTCAGACGTTCGTTAAAATGGCATTGGTCAAGAAAAAATCGTCCTGATATGGCGGAAGATTTTACAGAGAAATTTGACAAAGAATACTGGGAATTCATAAAATTTGTTTGGAATTTCCCCAAGTTTAACGAGCCTAAAATTTCCGAAATCATTCAACAATTTGATAAAGTTCATCAGGTCGTCATTGTCAAAAATCAAAAAGACAAGAAAAAAGTCCTGTCAAATCTACAGAGGGATTTGATAGGACTATAAAACTTCTTAGTTACGTGAATTGCTTGCAAAACCAAAGATACGAAGCAAGAACAAGAAAAGGTTAAGGAAATCAAGATAGAGTGAAAATGCCATGCTCACTGCCCAACCTTCTGTACCGCCCGTTTGATTGTAAACCTGCTCAATTTTCTGATTATCATAAGCGATAAGCCCTGAGAAAATCGCAACACCGAAGAAACTTGAAATCAGCATAAGTGCAGAACTTTGAATAAAGAAATTCAACAATCCAGCAACGATTAAACCGATGACACCAGCAAACAGTGCCTTACGCATTCCTGAAAGATTGCGCTTCGTTGTTCTTCCATATACAGCAAGTCCAAAGAACATTGCTCCAGCCGTTACAAATGCCAGAGTAATATCAACTGGTGTGTACATCAGCAAAGTAAAGCTAATCAAAAAGCCCATAAATCCTGAGTAAGCAATAAACAAAGGAAGTGCCGCAGGCGAGTTTTTCATTGCAGAACGTTGCAATGGAACAACTGCGAACAGTGGAATGAGCCAAAGCAAGAGGAAAATAAGCGAATTTCCCGTTTGCAACATCGCAATCATATTAGATGCGAAAAAATTAATCATGATATAGCTTACAACCCCTGAAACAAGTACACCAATCCCCATTAAGCCATAAATTTTGCTGAAAAAAGCATTTAGACCGTCTTGACGTTGGTCAAAAATTACATTATTTTGATTAAAATCATTCATTTGACAATCTCCTTCTCGTTTTTTTCTGGTTATTTTACCAGTTTATCTCTAATACTATTTTATCAAAATTTGACCATTTTGTCATGAGACTTTAGTCTGATTTTTTTTAATTTTTTGCATATCGTATTTACAAATAAAAAATTTGTG
>JAJXWC010000047.1 GCA_021781855.1 Bacillota bacterium
TCCGATCTAAAATCATCAATTCCCTTGCGTTTAAAGTAAAGAGCTGCTGTCATAACCACTTTTTCGTCAGGCTGAATATTAAAATGTTCCCGGAAAACAATTTCCTTTGCTTCACTACGAGAATATTTCGCCAAATCAATCCCATTTGAAATCGGTAAAATCGGACATTTAATCCCATAAGAGCGAATCAAGCTCGCCGAATATTCAGTCGGTGTAATGACCAAATCTGCTGCCCGATAAAAACGCATCAGATAAAGTTTAAAAAATGGAGCAATCAGATTAGAACCAAGAAAGGAATTTTGAAAATCCTCTTTTGTCGAATGACCGTGAAAAATAACCTTTTTTCCAGCCTTTTTAGCTTTTTTCAAAATTTTCCAACTTTGAAAACCATAAGTGTTCAAATGTAAAATATCGTAATCATCATCAGGATTTTTCGTCCAATCCACGCCCATCAAATCCAAGCAGCGTTGCTGATGTTTCATTGCGCGCCCGATTCCTGAATGACTCAGGAAATCTTCCGCTTCTAAGTAAAGTAAAATTTTCATGCTTATTTCTATTTTACCATAAATTAACGAAGAAAAGCGGAAATTATTTAGGACTTTAGTTGTAAAATCTTCTCAGTGGAATATGCTGATATAAAACAGCGTCCACTATTGGACGCTGTTTTGCTATTTTTTAACTTCCGTTTTAATTCCCACCGAAAATGCTATTGCTATTATTGTTGTTACTATTGCTGTTGCTGTCGCTGTTATTATTTCCGCTAGTCAAACTACTGTCTAAATCACTTTGCTGTTTATTGAGTTTAACATTTGCTGTCTGCTGTTTGCCATCACGATAATAAGTTACTTGTATAGTGTCACCAATATTGTACTTGAAGAGTGCAACTTGCAAATCAGTGCTAGAGCTAATTGTGGTGTTACCAATCTTAGTAATTACATCTAATCTCTTTAATCCAGCAGTAGCTGCAGGCATTCCGCTTTGAACTTGTTCAATCAAGACACCGCCAGTTACGCTAGCTGGGAGATTCAGCTGCTGGCTGAGTGTTTCACTGCTGTAGTTGCTCAAATCAACCATGCTAATACCTAGTGCAGGACGAACAACTTTACCGTTTTTCTCAAGTTGAGCAATAATTGTTGTTACCGTATTTGATGGAATTGCAAAGCCCATACCTTCTGCGGAAACACCTGATTCACCTGTACTAGTAAGTTTACTTTGAGTAATTCCGATAACTTGACCTTCAATGTTGATAAGTGCGCCGCCAGAATTACCTGGATTAATCGCTGCATCAGTTTGAATAGCATTGATATTTGTGGTTGCTCCACTGTCCTGTTGCAAAGTAACTTGACGGCTCTTAGCAGAAACGATGCCCTCAGTTGCAGTATTTGCAAACTGACTTCCGAGAGGTGAACCAACAGCAATCGCAGGCTCTCCGACGGTTAAGTTGTCAGAATTAGCAAAAGTTGCCACTTCATTAACGTATTTTGCATCAATTTTAAGAACAGCAAGGTCAGTGTAGGTATCGTAGCCTACAACGGTTGCTTTGATTTTCTGCCCGCCCGCCATTTGGACATCAAGCGAGCTATTTCCAGAAATAACGTGATAATTCGTTACAACATAAGCAGTATTTCCATCTTTCTTATAAATGACACCAGAACCTTCACTGGAAAGTGTAGGCTGATTGGATGAAGAATTTGAATTTCCACCGAATAAACTGTCAATACTTGAAGAATTTGAACTGTTTGTATAGTTCAAAACCGAAACCACAGCATTTGAAACTTTTTTAATTGCTGCAGTTGTATCTGTATTAACGCTCACATTAACTTTGCTGACCTGAGTGCTTCCAGTTGAACTTGTACTTGTATTTGTGCTCTGGGTATTTTGATAAATAGCATTACCACCGAGTGCGATTGCTCCGCCGACAACTCCAGTCAAAAGCAATTTCCCTATATTGCCAATATTTCCCTTTGACATTTCTCTCTCCTCTTGTTTTTCTAATGTTTTTATAATAAATATTATATCCTCATACACTTAATAATACCTTAATGGTCGGTAAAATGGAACTAAAACGCAAGTTATCCACAGGAATGTGGAAACTTATAAAAATTATGGGAATAAGTGGAATAAGTATTAAAGTTTTCCACAGAAAAGTGGAAAAGTTCAAAAAAATGTTGATAAATCCTGTTTTCGTCTTGTTTTCATCGGGGGAAAAAGTTAAAATTGTAAGGAACATTAAGAAACAGATTGAAATAATTGGAGGTGAAAATAGATGAAAATTAAACTCATTGTGGTCGGAAAATTAAAGGAAAAATATCTGAAAGAAGGAATTGCCGAGTACCAGAAACGAATGTCCACGATGCTGCCTGTGGAGATGATTGAACTGGCAGATGAAAAAATCCCTGAAAATCCGTCAGAAAAGGAAATTGAAGCTGTAAAAAATCGGGAAGGTGAAAAAATTTTGTCGCGCATAGATGAGGGAGATAAACTCGTTATTCTCGCTATTCAAGGGAAATTATTTTCGTCAGAAGAATTGGCAGTTTTGGTCAAAGACAGCGAAATTTACGGCACGCGAAATCTAGTTTTTGTCATCGGTGGTTCATTGGGATTGTCGAATAATGTTTATCGGCGTTCAAATGTACAGCTTTCATTTGGGCGAATGACTTTGCCGCATCAACTCATGCGTTTGGTGCTTATGGAGCAGATTTACCGGGCACAAATGATTAATCGTGGCTCGGCTTATCATAAATAATAGGCATAGCGTGAGTCAAATAATTGAGGAGAAAAATGAAGATTGTAGAAAAATTTCGTGCATCAGGAAATAAGGAAATTGCAGCAGCCCAAGCGGCTTATATGCGCAATCAATTTGAATACATCGGATTGAAAACGCCTGTTCGCAGAGCATTGTCAAAGGATTTCCTGAAAGAAAAGTCAATGGAAGCTGTTGTGGATTGGACATTCGTCTGGCAAATGTGGAATTTATCTGAGCGTGAATTTCAATATTTAGCCTGTGATTATTTATTAAAGATGAAACGGTTTTTGAAGAAAGCAGATTTACAGCAGATTCGAGAATTAGCTTTAGTCAAATCTTGGTGGGATACGGTAGATGTGCTTGATGAACTTGTCGGAACGATTTTTTTAGCAGATGAAAATGAAGTAAAAACAATAATCTTAGCTTGGGCAAAGTCGGAAAATTTTTGGATAAGAAGGCTGGCGATTGATTGTCAACTTGGTTTTAAAGAGAGAACAGATACAGATTTGCTGGCACGCAACATTTCGGAAAATTTATCAGGTTCAGATTTTGAAAATGAATTTTTTATTAATAAATCAATCGGTTGGGCTTTACGTGATTTTTCCAAGTCAAATCCGGATTGGGTACAGAATTTTATTAGTGAAAATGAAACAAAAATGAGTAAATTCTCACTTCGCGAAGCCAGCAAGTATTTGAAATAATAAGCTTGCAAAAATTCCTCCATTCAATGAACGGAGGAATTTTTATATTTAGTCAGCAGGGAGAAAAGCGCTTGTTTTGAGGACTTGTCCTTTAGAATTTACAGTAACAGTAACGACTGTTCCTTTGACCCAGAATTTGCTAGAGAATTTTACAGTATATAAAGTCGTGTCGGCAAGGGGAGTTTCTTTGTATGAAAGATAGCTTGCACTTGCTTTACTGTAGTAATTTGCCATGTATTTGTTAGCTGCTTTTTGGGCGATTGTTTTGATTTTCGGTGGACAGCTTAATTTTGCCTGGGCAGTTGAAAGCGTTGCGGCGCTTACAGAATTAGCAGTTGCTGTGAAGCTTCCAGCAGTTGCGAGTGCAAGAAGTGCTGCTGAGCTGAGGATTACTTTTTTGAAAGTCATAATGGTATTCTCCTTTAGGGAATAATTTTTATTTTTTATTCGTTCGAGAAATCTTTCTTGAACTTGAGTTCAGTATAATACTAATGTTCAAAGCGAATCTTACATTTTTGTAAGATTTCAAGTTTGGGAAAATTTAAAATTCTTGGAAAATACGTGTTATAATTGTAAAGGTACGGAGTTGTGAGTGAATTTTTTGTCGCAAGAGCACGAAAATGAAAGTTGCATTAAGCTAAAAGGCTGTGCGAGTACTTGAAAGGCAATTTATTGCCGTCAAGTGCTAGTTGAGCCGCAGAAAAGGCTGTGCGAGTACTTGAAAGGCAACTCATTGCCGTCAAGTGCTAGTTGAGCCGTAGAAGGAGAAGCAAAATGAAAATTTCTGTGGAAAATCTGACCTTTGCCTATGGAGCAAGAGGGGTATTAGGAGGCGTTTCAGCCGAGTTTGAAAGTGGAAAAATTTACGGCATTGTCGGAAATAATGGTGTCGGAAAAACGACTTTTTTCAAAACATTGACCAACATTATTACAAATTACGCAGGAACAGTCACTTTTGACGAAACAAATGTTCGGGAAAATCCCACAGTGCTTGCAAAAACGGGGATTTTACTAGACGATATTGAGCTTTATAAATCATACACAGGCTGGTTCAATTTACGATATTTCGGTGGCTTGCGTGGCGAATTTGATGAGGAAACAGCACAGCAGCTAGCTGAGCAGTTGAATATTGCGGAAAATCTTAATCAGCGTGTATCAAGCTATTCACTTGGAATGGGCAAAAAATTGCTCTTGCTGATTTCGCTGATGAATGATGCAGATGTCTTAATTTTTGACGAGCCTTTTCGAGGGATTGATGCAAAATCAGTAGCTTGGTTTAGAAATTATCTGTTGAATTTGAAGAAAAAGGGGAAACTGATTTTAGTTTCAAGCCATGTGCAAGAAGATATTGAAACGCTTTGCGATGAGGTTTATGTGCTTTCCAACGGCAAATTTACAGATAGTTTTGATTTGACGGATAGTGCGCAAATTCTGATTTACAAAGTTGCGGTCAATCAACCTGAAATTTTAGTAGAGATTTTGTCAGATAAAGCAATTAGCAGTACAGTTTCTGACCAAACGGTCAAATTTGAAAGCACGGTAGAAAATTTCCAAAGCATTTTTAAAGCAGCAGCAGCGCGTGATATCGTTTTTGACGAAATCAAAAAAGAATCAAAATTTGCAGAATTTGTGAAGTGAAGTACTAGATTACTGGATAAGAAAGGCTGTGCGAGTGCTTTTACGATAAGCTTGCTTATCGTAAAGCGCTAGTTGAGCCGTAGAAGGCTGTGCGAGTACTTGAAAGGCAATTCATTGCCGTCAAGTGCTAGTTGAGCCGTAGGAAAGAGGATTTTATGACAATTTCAAATATTTTTAAGATGGAAATGTACCGGAACTTTCGAGACCGTGCGTATCTGATTGTAATTGCTGTTTTGACAGGCTTATTTGCTATCGCAGCTGCCATAGGCATTTCACTGATTTTTCAGAGTCAAAACGGTGGTTCATATAATACACCTAATTTGTCTTTGGTGTTCATTGAAATTCCGTTTGTTTTTGCACTTTTCATTGCTTTAGCAGCTTTTTCTGTGATTTACCCTTGGCATTTGCTTAGCACAGATTACAATAACAAAGTGCTGAGTTTAGTTGTGGCCAGCGGTGTAAAGCGAAGTAATTATTATTTTGTGAAATTACTAGCAACGATTGTGAGTAGTTTACTAGCTTACTTGGCGATTGGATTAATTCCTGTTGTACTTTTGCTTGGATTTTTCCATGTTCAGTTTTTTGATGCCATGCAACAGATTGTTCGCGGGCTAACAAGCGGGCAAGGCTGGATGTTTATCTTTTCATCACTGATTTCAAGTGTGGCAACGATGGTCATTCTTTATTTCGTTGTTGTGCTTACACGAGGAAAATTTTGGGGCGTTTTCGTCTTTTTGGGAATTCGTCTGGGGCTAGGTGTTATCATAAGCACAATAAACTTGTCAATTTCGTCAGTTTCAGGCAGTACAACAGGAACGCTAATGGGAAGCTCGGTGAGCGGCATTATCTTTTCGCTAATCGAAATTGTGACTTTCGGTATTATCGGCTTTGTGACATTGAAAAGACAAGATTTGTAAGCATGAGATCAATAGACAAGCGAAAAGAAGTGTGTTATAATAACATTATTGTCTAAAAATACTTAGGAGATAGAGATGAATATATTTTCACTTGTTCTAATTGTCGTCGTTTTCGGCGGTATGATGTTTTTCATGAATCGTCAACAAAAGAAACAACAAACACAACGTCAAAATCAGTTGAATTCAATGCAGCCTGGTGCAGAAATCGTGACAATCGGTGGCCTACATGGCGTACTTTCAAAGATTGATGAAGCTCGCGGCACAGTCGAATTGGACTGTGAAGGTGTGATTTTAACTTTTGACCGTGCAGCTGTAAAAACAGTAAAAAACGCAGTGGCAGAAACATCAACGTCAGCATCAACTGAAACAGTAACAGTTGATAATCCGATTGAAGAAAAATAATTTGCAAAAGTAAATCCTGTCTGTTTAGGCAGGATTTTTTTGTAAATTGAATTTGGATAAGCAGGAAAATGAAATTTTGTCATTTCTTCATCCGCAGACTCAACAGCGCACGATGTTTTAAGCTGCCGATTTGACAGCTATCAAGCGCAGCACTCACCTCTCAATATGATACAGACGTATTTCCATAAAAAATGCACTGTAAATTTTCCAAAAATATGGTAAAATAGGTGTACTAACTGTGAGGTGCCATGTTTAATAACTCAAAAAACTTACAAGAAGAAATTTCAGTGCCTGCACATATAGGCGTGATTATGGATGGAAATGGTCGTTGGGCAAAGGCTCAAGGAAAGCCACGAATTTTTGGTCATAAAGCGGGAATGGACGCATTGAAAAACGCAGCCATTCACGGACAGCGACGAGGTATCAAAGTCATGACCGTTTACGCTTTTTCGACGGAAAATTGGGCAAGACCAATTGACGAAGTCAAATTTATCATGAGCTTGCCGATTGATTTTTATAGCAAATATGTACCGATTTTGAAAGCGGAGAATATCCAGATTCGTATGATTGGTGAACGTTCTGGACTACCTAAAGCAACGTTGGATTCGATTGACAAAGCTAGCCGTGAAACCGCAGAAAATACAGGTATGATTTTAAATTTTGCGATGAATTATGGCGGTCGGCGTGATATTATTCTCGCAATACAAGAGTTGGCGGCATCAGGTGCAGATTTGACCAATTTGTCAGAAGAAACCTTATCGGACCATTTGCAAACCGCAATTTTGCCAGAAAATTTGCGAAATCCAGATTTTATCATTCGCACATCTGGTGAGCAGCGGCTGTCCAATTTTCTCCCTTGGCAATCTGCTTATAGCGAGCTTTACTTTACAGACGTTGCATGGCCAGATTTTGATGAGAGTGAATTGGACAAGGCAATTTCAGCATTTCAAAAGCGCGAACGCAGATATGGCGGCGTAAAATGAGATTTGACCATATTGTCAAATCAGGTTTTGCCTTATCCTGAAAGGATTTTATATGAAACAAAGAATAATCACAGGAGTGCTTGCAGGAGCTATTTTTCTTGCCTTACTTGTGCTTGGAAAGGTTTATTTTGATATTTTCATTGCGCTTTTAATTATTATCGCAATGCAGGAACTTTTCAAAATGGCTAAACTTCAGTTGCTCTCGTTTGAAGGAATTCTCGCAACTTTGGCTGCCCTGTCACTTGCTTTGCCAGTAGGTGAAAAATGGTTCGGTTTGAGTTTAGATGGCGGTTTGATGCTTTTTACTGTCTTTCTGTTTATCATTTTGACAGGAATGCTTTTTTCAAACGGTAAGTATAGTTTTGAAGACGTTGCTTTTCCTTTTCTATCCGCTTTCTATGTCGGAATTGGCTTTAAAAATCTTCTAGCTGCACGAAATGCAGGACTTGCTCTTGTCTTTCTCGCTCTCTTTATTGTCTGGTCCACAGATATAGGGGCCTATTTTATCGGCAAAACTTTTGGAAAACGTAAACTCCTTCCGTCTGTTTCGCCTAATAAAACAGTTGAAGGTTCAATCGGCGGCATCGTATCTGCCGTTATCGTTGCTCTTATCGTTTATTTTCTCTACAAGAGCGAGCTTCCGCAAATTGGTTATTTTAAACTGATTTTGTTTACCATTATTTTCTCGATTGTCGGTCAAATTGGCGACCTCGTCGAATCAAGCATCAAAAGACATTTCGGTGTGAAAGATTCTGGCAAGCTTCTTCCTGGTCACGGTGGTATTTTAGACCGTTTTGACAATCTCATTTTTGTATTCCCTATTATGCATTTGTTGGGGCTATTTTAACCGAGCAAGTTCTGCTTTCGTTCTACATAATATCAGGAAGGGAGAGAACTCCCTACTGAATTTTAACCAAAGTAAAGGGCAACTCTAAAAAATGCTGCTTTTGAGTTTTTAGAGAAGACCTAAACAACAAGGAGAAAAATCATTTGATTGAAGCCCTTATTACCTTTATCATCGTCTTTGGAATTATCGTCGTTGTCCACGAATATGGTCATCTCTGGTGGGCAAAGCGCGCAGGTATTCTTGTGCGTGAGTTTTCTATCGGTATGGGTCCAAAAATCTTTGCTCACAAAGCAAAAGACGGCACGATGTACACGATTCGGATTCTTCCTGTCGGCGGCTATGTTCGTATGGCAGGTTGGGGCGATGACAAAACCGAAATCCAAAAAGGCGCACCCGCTTCCCTTTTCATTGGTGAGAGTGAAAAGGATTCGAAAGTCAGTCGGATAAATCTTTCCGAGCACGTTGAACTCGAAAATTCAGTTCCTATTCTTGTAACAGCCTATGATTTTGAAAATGAGCTTTACATTGAGGGAGAAGTGTTTGGTGAAGTTAAACGCTACACTGTTGACCATGATGCGACAATCATTGAAACAGATGGCACTGAAGTACGTATCGCACCGATTGATGTACAATATCAGTCAGCAACAGTTATCGGCAAAATTTTGACGAATTTTGCAGGTCCGTTGAATAATTTTATTCTTGGCGTTATCGCTTTTATTCTCCTTACCTTTTTGCAAGGAGGAGTACCTAGTCCAAGCAACCAAATCGGTCAAATTGAGGCGGGAACTCCTGCGCAAACGGCAGGGCTAAAAGCAGGTGATGCAATACAGTCCGTAAACGGCAAAACTACAGAAAATTGGAACGCAGTTGTAGCAGCAATTACTAGCTCAGATGGTGGCAAACTCACGCTTGACATTGGGCGAAATGGCAGCACAAAGCAAATTGATGTTACGCCAGAAAAAATGAACGGTGCTTATCGTGTCGGTATCATGCAAAGTATCAAAACAGGAATCTGGGATAAAATCACGGGAGGTTTTGTTCAAGCAGGACAAGCAGCTACAGCTATTTTCCAGGCTTTAGGCAAACTCATTTCCCGTCCTAATCTCAATGACTTAGGTGGACCAGTTGCCATCTTCCAGCTTAGTGGTCAGGCGGCACAAGTTGGGCCAACGGCAGTTATTTACTTACTCGCAATGCTTTCAATCAATCTTGGCATTGTCAATTTAATTCCAATTCCCGTCCTTGACGGCGGAAAAATCGTACTTAATCTTATTGAAGCTGTTCGGGGGAAACCATTATCACCCGAAAAGGAAAGTATTATTACAATGATTGGTGTCGTCTTTATGCTTATCTTGTTTGTTGCAGTCACATGGAACGACATTATGCGTGCATTTATCAGGTGAGACCAATTCTTAGTCGCCTAAGATAAGCTCTAAAAATTGCAGAAGTTATAGATTCTGCTTAATATTCTCGAGATGAGATTATCTTGTCTATCCACGCTATCCATTTGTTACGAAAGATGAGAGCTTTATGCTCTCTATTCACAACCTTAACAGCAAGCACTTGCTAAGTTAAAAACCCAAAAAGGAATAAACCAAATTATGAAACAATCAAAAATGCTCATCCCAACTCTTCGGGAAATGCCTTCTGATGCTCAAGTTATCAGCCACGCTCTTCTTGTTCGCGCGGGCTATGTTCGCCAAATTTCAGCAGGAATTTATGCTTATCTTCCTCTGGCTCATCGCGTTTTGGAAAAATTAAAAACCATTATGCGTGAAGAATTTGATGAAATCGGAGCAGTAGAGTTACTTGCACCAGCTCTTCTTACTGCAGAACTTTGGCGCGAATCTGGACGTTATGAAACTTATGGTGCCGATTTGTACAAGTTAAATAATCGTGACCAGTCTGATTTTATTCTCGGACCAACGCATGAAGAAACGATGACAGCATTAGTTCGTGATGAAATTACCTCATATAAGAAATTACCACTTAATGTTTATCAAATCCAAGCGAAGTATCGTGATGAAAAACGTCCGCGCTACGGACTTTTGCGCGGTCGCGAGTTTTTGATGAAAGATGGCTACAGCTTCCATGCAGATTACGATTCGCTTGATGTTTGCTATGAGGATTATAAGCACGCTTATGAACGGATTTTTACTCGTGCGGGGCTTGATTTCAAAGGAATTATCGGTGACGGCGGAGCGATGGGCGGTAAAGACAGTCAAGAGTTTATGGCAATCACGGCTGACCGTACAGAGCTCGAAAAATGGCTCGTTTTGGATAAAAACATTGCCTCGATTGACGAAATTCCGACAGGAACTTTGGAAGACATCAAAGCAGAACTTGCGAAATGGTTAGTCGCTGGCGAGGATACGATTGTTTATGCAGATGGCGGAGATTATGCAGCAAATCTGGAAATGGCAGCAAGCCAATTTGAAAAAACAGTCAGCTATACCGAAGCACTTGAACTGGAAAAAGTGGCAACTCCAGATGCAAAAACGATTGATGAAGTTGCAGCGTTTTTACAAATCAATCCGACTGAATTGATTAAAACATTGGTTTATAAGGCTGATGATGAGCTAGTGGTTGTTTTACTTCGCGGAGATGATGAGCTTAATGAAGTCAAATTGACGAACTTCCTTGGGTCAGATTTCCTTGAACCAGCAGCTGAAGAAGATGTATTTGCGAAATTCGGTGCGCATTTTGGCTCGCTCGGACCAGTTGGCTTGTCTGGTGTAAAAATTATTGCTGACCGCGTTGTTGAGACGATGAAGAATGCAGTTGTTGGCGCTGATGAAGATGGTTATCACTACAAAAATGCGAATCTTGGGCGTGATTTCGAAGTTGAAAATTTTGTAGATTTACGTACAGTATGTGAAGGTGAAGTTTCACCAGACGGTCGCGGAACACTTAAATTTGCTAAAGGAATTGAAATCGGTCATATTTTCAAACTCGGCACTCGTTACTCAGACAGCATGAACGCAAATGTGCTTGATGCGAATGGTAAAAGTATGCCGATTATCATGGGGTGCTACGGAATTGGTGTGAGTCGATTGTTGTCAGCTGTCTTGGAACAATTTGCACGGATTTATGTTGAGAAAACACCGAAAGCAGAATACAAGTTTAGCTGGTCAATCAATTTCCCTAAAGAATTAGCACCGTTTGATATTCATCTTGTTCCTGTTAATGTTAAAGATGAGGCATCAATGGTGTTGACTGATGAATTGGAAACAGCGCTCAAAGCAAAGGGTTATCAAGTCCTTGTTGACGACCGCAATGAGCGTGCGGGGGTCAAGTTTGCCGATAGCGACCTTATTGGTTTGCCTGTTCGTGTGACGATTGGTAAAAAAGCCGTAGATGGTATTGTTGAAGTCAAAATTCGCGCAACAGGTGAAGTAATTGAAGTCAACAAAGATGAACTTGTTAATACTATTGAAATTCTAAATCAGTAAAGTTGTTTGGTTTGAAATACTACTTCATTAGTCTAGGCAATCCCAGAAACAGATGAACTTTGCATGCAGCGCGAATAACTTTTAGCGAATTTCTAAAAGTTAAGGTCACCTCTAAAAATATTAGAACACGTCAAGAAAAACTGGCAAGAAGTTCGGCGAAATTCAACAGTAGTTTTGACTGTTGAATTTTTGCGTTATAGTTATCAGCTTGTAAAAGGAAAAGTTGAGGTAATATTTGGGAAAAATTATAGATAATGCGTACTATTGAGATAAACGAAGTGCTTTTACAAGTTTGCTCGAAGTTTTCTCATGGTTTTGCGAAGAGACAAGTGTGTGTTGCCTAGCTTTTTTAGGCTTTTCAAATAAGAAGGCTTGTGAGTGTCTGTAAGGCAAGTTTTATTTGTCGTCAGATGCTTGTTGAAGCCGTAGAAAGAAAAAATGATGAAGGTTGTAATCGTTGGAGGTTCGCACGCAGGAATTTGTGCGGCTTTGCGTGCTAAAGAAGAATTTCCTGATGCTGAGATTGTCATGTATGAGGAAAAAGCACAGACTTCTTTTGTCTCGCAAGGGATTATTTCATATTTAGAAGGACATACAGAAGCGCTTTTTCAGTCAAGTTATCTTTCTCCTGAAGAAATTCGGGCGGCGGGAATTGATTTTGTTACGGAGACAACGGTTCAGAATATTGATGTGCAGGCTAAAATATTATACTTTCATGCAAATGATTCGGACGAAGTTTTCGAGAGCTCCTATGATAAATTGATTTTTGCGGCGGGTTCTTATCCTTCAATGCCACCGATTGAGTATGATGAACGCTGTCCGCTCTTTTTTCTCAAAGGAAAGGCAGATGCAGTTGCTGCAGAAGACTTTTTGAAAACAGCCAAAACGATTGCAGTTGTTGGCGGCGGAATGACAGGACTTGAAATTGCTCGAATCTGCAATCAAAGAGGAATAAAAACAATTTGGGCAAATGCGAATAAAACGATTTTGAGTCGTTATCTTGATGTTCCCGTGGCCGAAAAAGCAGAAGATTTATTGCGTGAAGAAGGAATTCTGATTGAAAATGAAATGCGCGTATCAGAAGTTGCTTATGAAAATGGTCACTGTGTGCTTAAAAGTACAACGAAAACGATTTTGGCAGACGGCGTGATTTTTGCTGTCGGTTTTCGTCCCAATTCTTATTTATTGAGTGGACAAGTGGAATTGGGCGATAAAGGAGCAATTTTAGTTGACGAATATATGCGGACAAGTGCAGCAGATGTCTTTGCCGTGGGTGATGCTTCAACGACTTGGATTGAGCGGGCGAATAAGAGTTATTATTTGCCTCACGCATCTGATGCGGTACGCAAGGGGGAGATTGCAGCGATAAATTTATTGGAAGCGCGGCGAAAAATTAATTCGACACAGGCGACTTATCATGTGCCAATGAAAGAAATGACCATTGCGATAACTGGTCAGACACTCAAACAGGCACTGCGCGCTGGAATTGATGTAGATGCAGTGGAAATGGTTAATCCGCATCTTGAAGGACATTCAACCAGTCATATTTGGCTGACTTATGAACGGCGCACGCATCGAATTATTGGCTTGCAGTGTTTAGGGAAAAGTGCAGATTTGGCAGCTTATGCGAATATTATTTCGCTGGCGATTGAGCGGAATCTGACGATTGAAGACCTTGAATTTACTGATTTTTATTTTGAACATGGCTATAAAGACCCACGTGGCTTTAATCGAATTTTAGCACGATTGGTTCGTGAAAATGAAGGAAAATAAATGAGGATTGGAGGAAACAATGGGAAATCCTAGGAAAAATAAGGATTTGGCTTATTGCAAAGCTCTCTTGATAATCCTTGACGATTTGGAAGAAAATGAGAAAAAACGTAAAGGAGTTGTGAAAATTTTTGAACAAAAAAAGGCCAGAAACAGGATTATCACTGGATTTTGTCTAGCATTT
>JAJXWC010000223.1 GCA_021781855.1 Bacillota bacterium
ACTTTGTATTCTTACTTTTGTTGTGAATTTGCTAGATAGAACTCCAGTCAATAGAATAAGAAATGACGTATCGCTGAAATAAATTAAGCCACTTACAATTTTGTAAGTGGCTTTTTATCTCAGCAGTTTCGTAGCAAGGTGGGAATAGAGTAAATAGATAGTGCAGGCTGTACTCTAAATAGATATCTGCTTCATTTGACAGAAAGGTCAAATTTGGAATTTGCATTTTGTTTGGGCGGCAATAGATGGAAGCGTATAATAAAAATTAAGATGAGATTTATTTTAGTGCTTTCTATGCAAGACGATTTTATCTCAGCAGTGCGTGCTAACGCCCCACCTCTACCACGGATGTCCATTTGCTCTATCTCCACTTCGTTACGAAAGATGAGAGCTTCGCTCTCTATCTGCAACCTCAATTGATGAAGTAATCACTTCAGTTTTCCTTGAATTGTGATTGCTCAAACTAAAATGACAACGTTTACTGTAATAAATCTGGAAATTATACAAGACTAAAAGGATAGAAAGCGATAACATTAATAATGTAAAAGAAAACTTCACAGGTTGATAAAACTTGGGTCAAAGTATTCTTCAAAATACTCATAAAGTAAATCCAAAGCTTCCTCATCTGTATAAAGTTTTTGGTTATCAATCTCATCTTGATTGTAGCTTGAAGTGTCAATTTCCTTGATTGCATCTTCACTTCTGCGATAATCTTTCGGCAAGAGACCATAGCGTTTCTCAAAAGCGTTGTTTAGAGTACGAATATCTGAAAAACCGCACAAATAAGACACTGTAAGCAAATTTTCACTTGTCGTATTCAGAAGACCTTTCGCTTTTTCACACCGAATGTTATCCAAATATTCTTTAAACGTCATACCAAAGTTGTTTTTGAAGAAATGACTGAAGTATGTCCGCGAAAATCCTTCGCGTGAAGCTAAATCATCAAGTGAAATTTTGCTTGAATAATGTTCGTGAATGTAAGAAGCAATGCGTTGAATACGCTCTTGCAAATCCATTAATTTATTCTGTTGTGCAGTATTCAACACAGAATAATCACAGATTTTCAACAAATAATCAAGTACAAGAGAAACGAAACCATGAACTCGCAAAGGAGAATAAGATTATTTTTAAAAATAGCTTATCGTGGAGTAAAGAATGTTGTAAAACAAATTTCGATACTCTTTCAGATAAAAAGGCTTGCTGTCAAAGTAGATGGTTCCTAATTGAGGCATGATGCTTTCAAAGACGGTCGTGTCAAATTGGATAATCAACAGTCTTAGGGATTTATCAGAAATAATTTCATGAAGTTGAAAACTATTAAAGAGAATCGCTTGTCCCTTTTGAACGCTGTAAGAAGTTTCCTGGGTCTTGATTGTTCCAGTTCCTTCAATGACATAAGCAAGTTCCATTTCAAAGTGTAGGTGTGGTTTTCGATAAGAAATATCCACCAACAAAAAATTAAGGCTACTCATTTTCGAATGAGGAATAGCCTCCAGTTCATTTTTCACGTCTATACCTCCTGAGAACATTATACTTTATACCTTAGTATTTAGCAAGTGTATTCAGGAATTAGAAATATTCAAATCTTTTATAATTAGGAGGAGCTCATTAAAATGGCTTACTTTGACAACATTGCACCTATCAAGTTTGAAGGTACAAAAACTAAAAACATGTTTGCTTTCCGTCATTACAATCCAGAAGAAGTAGTGCTTGGCAAAACAATGGCTGAACATCTTCATTTTGCTTTGGCATTCTGGCACACCATCACAATGGACGGAACAGACCCATTTGGTGGTGCAACAATGGAACGTCCTTGGGACCTTGAAGGCGGAAGCGAACTTGACCGTGCACATCGTCGTGTTGATGCATTCTTCGAAATCGCTGAAAAATTAGGGGTTAAATATTATTGTTTCCATGATATTGATATCGCTCCTGCCGGAAATTCTTTGAAAGAATTCTATGCAAACTTGGACGAAATCACTGACCACCTCCTTGAAAAACAAAAAGAAACAGGCATCAAACTCCTTTGGAACACAGCCAATATGTTCTCTAATCCACGTTACATGAACGGTGTTTCGACTTCTAATCGTGCTGAAGTCTTTGCTTATGGCGCTGCACAAGTTAAAAAAGGTTTGGAACTTTCTAAAAAACTCGGTGGAGAAAACTATGTATTTTGGGGTGGTCGTGAAGGTTATGAATCACTCTTGAACACAGACATGGGGCTTGAAATGGACCACATGGCTAAATTCTTCCATATGGCTGTTGATTATGCAAAATCCATTGACCATTTGCCAGTCTTCTTGATTGAACCAAAACCAAAAGAACCAATGACCCATCAATATGATTATGATGCTGCAACAGCAATGGCTTTCTTGGAAAAATATGATTTGACACCATACTTCAAGCTCAACTTGGAAACGAACCATGCTTGGCTTGCTGGTCACACTTTTGAACATGAACTGAACACGGCCCGTAGCTTTAATGCACTTGGCTCAATCGACGCGAACCAAGGTAACTACTTGCTCGGCTGGGATACAGATGAATTCCCAACACTTGTGATTGATATCACTTTGGCGATGCATCAAATCCTTTTGAACGGCGGATTGGGTAAAGGCGGAATTAACTTTGATGCGAAAGTACGTCGTACTTCATTCAAAGCTGAAGATTTGCTACTTGCTCACATTGCTGGTATGGATACTTATGCACGTGCGCTTAAAGGTGCTGCAGCCATCATTGAAGACAAATTCTTGTCTGACATTGTTGAACATCGTTATGAAACATACAAAACAACTGAAGTTGGTCGCTCTATTGAAGATGGCACGGCTACATTCGAAAGTTTGGCAGCATTTGCGCTTGAACATGGCGATGAAATTGAATTGGAATCTAACCACCTTGAAAGATCGG
>JAJXWC010000048.1 GCA_021781855.1 Bacillota bacterium
GGGAGCTGAAATTGCAGGAGTGACGGCTCGGGATTTACCTCCGTTGACAATTCAAGGGGGGAAATTACACGAAATTGATTATAAGTTACCTGTCGCATCAGCTCAGGTCAAGTCGGCCTTAATTTTTGCTGCTTTACAAACCTCCGAAAATGAAGTTTCAAAATTGGTAGAAAAAGAAAAGACACGCAATCACACAGAAGATATGCTGGTGCAATTTGGCGGAGAGATTGCTGTTTCTGGTAAAACAATTTTGATTCCTGGCGGACAAGAATTGATGGGAACTGCTATTACAGTGCCTGGGGACATTTCTTCGGCAGCTTTTTGGCTAGTAGCCGGACTGATTGTGCCAAACAGTGAAATTACGCTTAAAAATGTCGGCATCAACGAGACGCGAACAGGAATTTTAGATGTTATTCAGGCAATGGGGGGACAAATTGCTTTACTTGACCGTGATGAACGGGCGAAATCAGCAACGATTGTGGTTCGCACGAGTGAGCTTCACGGCACAGAAATTGGTGGTGACTTAATTCCACGCTTGATTGATGAATTGCCAATTATTGCGCTGCTTGCGACACAAGCCGAAGGGGAAACAATCATTCGTGATGCAGAAGAACTCCGAGTGAAAGAAACAGATAGGATTGCTGTTGTTTCTGATTTATTGAATGCAATGGGAGCTGATGTTACAGCAACGAATGACGGAATGATTATTCGTGGAAAATCGTGTTTGCATGGGGCAACGATTAATACTCTTGGTGACCATCGAATTGGTATGATGACGGCGATTGCAGCGTTAATTGCGGATAGTAAAGTAGAATTGGAGCGCGCAGAAGCGATTAAGACGAGTTATCCTGAATTTTTTGCGGATTTGGAAAGTTTAATAAAATGAGTGTCATTTTGATTGGATTCATGGGAGCTGGAAAATCAACGGTAGCTCGGCTGTTATCCGCTGATTTTATTGATTTGGATAAGCTGATTGAGCGGCAGATTGAGATGCCGATTGCACGTTTCTTTGAGTTGTTTGGTGAGCAGGATTTTCGGCAGCTAGAAAATGAGGTTTTTGAATCTAGTATTCAAATGGATTTTGTGATTGCAACTGGCGGTGGAATTGTTGAAAGTGAGAAAAATCGAGAAGTTTTACAGTTTCAGAGCCAAGTGATTTATTTGCAGGCTGATTTTGAAACGCTTTGGATGAGGATTGATGCCGATAAGGAAAATGTACGCCCGTTGGCATCCGATAAAACTGCTGCACAAGCACTTTTTGAGAAAAGAGCACCTTTGTACGAAAAATTTGCGGACTTTGTGGTGAATGTGGCTGAAAAATCACCAATGGAAATTGTGGAGGAAATTCGGAAATGGAAAGAAAGCAGATGAAAATAGCTTATCTGGGACCGATTGGTTCGTTTTCACAAATAGCGGTAAAAGCTGCTTTTCCGACGGCTGAATTGCTTTCAATGGATACGATTGCAGACTGTGTTGCAACTTTTGATGCAGAAAAATGTGATTTTGCACTGATTCCGATTGAAAATAGCATTGAGGGAACGGTAAATTTAGCAGTAGATACGTTATTTCATAAGTCTCAGGCTACTGTTGTAGCAGAGTTTGTTCTGGAAATTTCGCAAAATTTATTGACAGCTCAAAAAAATCAACAGATTGAACGTATTTATTCGCACCCGCAAGCTTTGGCGCAATCGCGGGAATTTTTGCGTGAACATTACCCTGAAGCGCAGTTGATTGCGGTGGATTCAACAGCACAAGCGGCAGAATTTGTGAAAAAACATGCTGGCGAGCCGGTGGCTGCAGTGGCGAATCTTGAGGCTGCAGCGATTTATGATTTGGAAATTTTGGCGCAAAATATTCAGGATGCAGAGATGAATAATACACGTTTTTGGCTGTTGGGACGAAGTTTTCCTGAAGTTCCATTGGTAAAAATTGGACAAAAAGTGAGTTTAGCGTTGACTTTGCCAGAAAACATTCCTGGAGCACTGCACAAAGCAATTTCGAGTTTTGCTTGGCGTGGGATTGATATGACTAAAATTGAATCGAGACCACTTAAAACACGCTTGGGGCAATATTTTTTTATTATTGACTTAGTGGCTGACTCCAAAATTGTTTTTGCGCTAGAAGAATTGAAAAGTCTAGGAATTACTGCGCGTGTGCTTGGACAGTATAATATTTACGAAGTTTAAAGAGAATTTTGAAAGGAATTGAGTTTACCCTCTCGTCTTAAGAATTAGGCGTTTTAACGCTTAGTTCTTAGCGATAGAATGACCTGATATCAAAAATATTGGGTTGTACCTAGAAGCTGGGGCACGCTTCAAAGTGGTCGGGTTCACATCTTATTATGAAGATTTATTTTGTACGACACGGAAAAACGGAATGGAATTTAGAAAGACGACTTCAAGGACAAAAAGGAGATTCTCCGCTTTTGTCGTCAGCGATTGTCTCGATTGAGCGAGTTCGTCAGCCACTTGCTGAAATAAAATTTGACGAAGTACGGTCAAGCCCTGCGAAAAGAGCACTTTTGACGGCGAAATTGTTGTCTGAGAAACCTGTTAAATCTGATGAACGTTTAGCAGAGTGGAATTTTGGCGAATTGGAAGGCTGCTTGATTACGGACGCAATCGCACGTTATCCGAGAGAAATGTTTACTTCACGTAATGATTTGGTGCATTTTGATGGTTCAATATTCGGTGCGGAATCCGTTTCTTCTGTGCTGGCGCGATTTGATGAGCTTGCAAATGAACTTATTTCTAGCCGTTTTGAGAATGTTTTGCTGGTTGGTCATGGTGCGAGTGGAACTGCGGGAATTCGGCATCTGGCGGGCTTTCCTGTGGGAGAGTTGCGCTCAGGTGGAGGTTTAGGAAATAACACCGTAACGATTTTGGAATACATTAACGGTAAATTTCACCTATTAGTTTGGAATAAATCTTATGACGAATGAAAAAATTTATTTTACAGGCGAGATTGTAACAACTTTTTTCTCGAATTCGAGTAATTTTTACAAAGTTTTGCTGCTAGAAATTGATGAGACCAATAGTGATTACGAGGATAGTGAAATCGTAGTGACTGGTACAATTGGTGATGTGATTGAGGGGGATAATTATACTTTTTTTGGTCAGCTTACAACGCATCAGAAATATGGGGAGCAACTGCAAGTAGAAAGCTATGAAAAAGCAGTTCCGACAAGTTCTGCAGGACTTATCAAATATTTTTCAAGTGACAAATTTCCTGGTGTTGGTAAGAAAACGGCAGAAAAAATAGTCGAACGTTTTCCTGAAAACACAGTGGATAAGATTCTTGAAAAACCAGAAGCGATTGATGATTTATTACCACTTGCTAAACGGAACTCATTTGTGAAACGTTTACGAGAAAATCATGGCATGGAAAAAATTCTTTCGAAACTCGCTGAATATGGATTGTCAAGCAAGCAAACTTTTCAGATTTACGAACTTTATAAAGAAAAAACGCTTGATGTGATTGCAGAAAATCCCTACCAGCTCGTTGAAGATGTAAAGGGTGTAGGCTTTAAGACGGCAGACAAAATTGCACAGGAGTTGGGGATTGATGCAAGGAGTTCGGAGCGTTTCCGTGCAGGCTTGATGCATATTGTGAATACGCAACCGCTTGAGACAGGCGACACTTACATTGAAGCAAAGGAATTGCTCAGTTTGACGGTGGAATTGCTGGAGCATGCCCGAAATGTAGAAATTTACCCAGAACAGGTTGCTGGGGAGATTTCGGGACTAATTGCAGATGGAAAAATTCAGCAAGAGGGAACGAAAATCTTTGAAAATTCACTTTTTTTTGCAGAAAGCGGTATTCAGAAAAATTTGACGGCTCTGCTCAATCGGTCAAGTCAAGATTTTTCAGATGAAAAACTCTTGACAGAATTGTCAAATGTCGAAAAAGCGCTTGAGATTACCTATGATGAACTGCAAAAACAAGCGATTTTAGGTGCAATGAAGCAGCAGTTTTTTATTTTGACAGGTGGTCCGGGAACAGGAAAAACAACAATTATCAAAGGACTCATTGAGCTTTATGCGCGGATTTATAAGATTGATTTGGATGTGACGCATTATAATGATGATTTGTTTCCTATTTTGTTGGCGGCACCAACGGGGCGAGCAAGTCGAAGGATGAATGAATTGACAGGTTTGCCTGCGGCGACTTTACATCGGCATCTTGGTTTGGGACAGGATGAAGATATGCAAGAAGAATTTTCTAATGATTTATCAGGAACGCTCTTGATTGTGGATGAATTTTCTATGGTTGACACATGGCTGGCAAACAAGCTGTTTCAGGCAATTCCAGGCTCAATGAAAGTCATTTTGGTGGGAGATAGTGACCAGTTGCCTTCTGTTGGCCCAGGACAAGTTTTTGCGGATTTATTGAAAATTCCCACATTGCCTTCGGTAAAGTTGGATAAGATTTTCAGACAGAATTCGGATTCTACGATTACCAATCTTGCTCATTACATAAAAAATGGACAGCTTCCCAATGATTTTACGGAGCGGAAGCCAGACCGTTCGTATTTTGAAACATCATCACAATATGTGCCACAGCTCATCTCACAAATTGCTGAAGCTTGGAAAAAACGAGGAAATAATCCTTTTGAATTGCAAATTTTGGCACCTATGTATAAAGGGGCTGCCGGAATTAATAACTTGAATACACTCTTGCAGAATCTTTTTAATCCTCTTGAAAACCGTTTAGAATTCACCTTTAACGACCTTAAATTTCGTGAAGGGGATAAAGTCTTGCATTTGGTCAACGATGCTGCTGCAAATGTTTTTAACGGAGACTTGGGAGTGATTACGGAGCTGATTGCTGCAAAATATGCAGAGAGCAAACAAGATGAGCTAGTCATGGATTTTGACGGCTCAGAGTTGACAATACCGCGTGCCGAATGGTATAAGATTACGTTGGCATATGCTATGTCTATTCATAAATCACAGGGTTCAGAGTTTGCAACGGTTGTTGTGCCTATGGTGTCAAGCTATTCGCGGATGCTAGAGCGAAATTTGCTTTATACGGCGATTACGCGAGCAAAACAAAGTTTGATATTGCTTGGTGAGCAGCGCGCTTTTCAACTCGCAGTTGCGCGTGAAGGGGCAAATCGAAAGACTTATCTTGTTGAGCGATTTCTGGGGAATAAGGTAATTTCTGATGAAACCACCAAATTCGAAAAACAGTCTGATGAACCTGTCAAATCAAATATTAATCAGAAATTTGAGCCGAAAGCCGAAGAAATTTCACTTTTTGAAATGGAAGAAACTGTTTTAACCGAATCATTTATTAATTCTGATGATTTTGATGCATTGATTGGTTTAAGTGAGGTTGATTTCGCTATTTTTACAAAATGAAGCAGAAACTTATTCAGTAGGTAAAGAAACTAAACGATGTGTATTAGGCTGTTGATTCTCGCTAAAGCACTAAGGTGCTTAGGCAAAATTGCAAGTAGCTAAAGTCGCAATGGTCTGCTTATCACGCACTGCTAAAATAAAAAAGACTCCTTTGGAGTCTTTTTTATAAAAAAAAAGGCTTGTCAATATTGACAAGACAATTTATTAGCTCAATTTAGCAGCAAGACGTGATTTATCGCGAGCAGCTTTATTTGCATGGATAAGGCCTTTTGATTGAGCTTTATCAATCGCAGAAGAAGCAGCTTTAAAACTATCTTCGCTAGGTGCAGTTTCAAATTTTTTGATTGCTGTACGCATTGCAGATTTTTGTTGCGAGTTGCGTTCGTTTGCAGCAAGGTTTAATTCAGCACGTTTGATTGCAGATTTAATGTTAGCCATTTTGTCCTCCCAATTTTTTTAATACCTATCAATTATACAGGAATTTTCTTATTTTGTAAACTATTGACCGTCCATTTTCTTAAATTTTTTTCCAAAAATACGACTTGATAAAATTGTAAAAAAGATTTGACAGTTCAATAATTTTATTATACGCTTACAACGTGGTAAAATGTAATTGTAATAATTGATTCAGGTCAAGGTTTTTGTTGTGTCTAATTTTGCTCTTATTGTTGGACTTAATTCGTGAAAATTCAACTGGCAAAAACACCTGAAAATTTACAAAGGAGGTATTATGTTTACTATTGAAAATTTAGCTCGTTTTCAGTTTGGGATGACCACGATTTTTCACTTTTTCTTCGTGCCACTCTCAGTCGGCATGGTTTTTATGACTTTTATCATGGAAGCCATTTACGTGAAAACTGGTGATGAGAAATGGAAACAGCGCACGAAATTCTTCGGGCAAATTATGCTCTTGAGCTTCGCAGTCGGTGTTGTCACTGGGATTATCCAAGAATTTCAGTTCGGAATGAACTGGTCAGATTATTCGCGTTTTGTCGGGGATATTTTTGGTGCACCACTTGCCGTTGAGGCATTGCTGGCATTCTTCATGGAATCAACTTTCCTCGGTGTTTGGATGTTCGGTTGGGAAAAACTTGGTAAGAAATTGCATTTGGCAACTATTTTCCTTGTTTTCTTGGGAACGGCACTCAGTTCGCTTTGGATTTTGGCGGCAAATAGTTGGATGCAAAACCCTGTCGGTTACAAAGTAGTTGGCGGTCGTGCAACATTGACCAGTTTTACAGCATTGATTACAAATCCGCAAACAATTTTGGAATTTAGTCACGTTGTTACAGGCTTTTTCCTCACAGGTGGATTCGTCGTTGCTGGTATTGATGCCTTTCAAATTCTCAAGAAACGCGGTGATGTAAATTTCTTCAAACCAGTTGTTCGCTTAGGTTTGCTCATCGCTTTGTTAGGGTCCATTGGCAACTTCTTTGCTGGTGACCAGCAAATGATTGAAGTACAACGGACACAACCAATGAAATTTGCTGCAACAGAAGGAGTTTATGAAACAACAGGCGACCCTGCAGCTTGGGATATGGTTGCTTTCTTTAACGAAGCACAGCACAACGAAGTTTTCGGAATTCGAATTCCTTATATGCTCTCAATTTTGACCTATCATAAACCATCAGGCAGAGTTACGGGAATGAACGAAATTAACAAGGAATTACAAGCGCAATATGGCGATAATAATAACTATTATCCACCAGTTGATGTGCTTTTCTACACTTTCCGTATCATGGCATTCCTGAGTATGTATTTCATTATTATCTCAGCGCTCGGACTTTTCTGGACACGACGCAAAAAACCGTGGATGTTTGACAAACCTGGACTTATGCGACTTTATGGTTGGTCACTTTTCCTACCATTTGTCGCAATCACTTGTGGCTGGCTCGTCACAGAGCTTGGACGCTATCCGTGGACTGTTTACGGTCTCTTCACGATTAAAGAATCTGTTTCACCTAATGTTTCAGTGGGCAGCTTACTCTTCTCAAATACTGTTTATTTCTTGCTTTTCTGTTTGCTCGGTGGCATCATGGTCACATTTACGCGCCGTCTTATGCAGCGTAATGAAATCGAAAAGGCAACAACTTCTTATGTTGAATTAGACCCATTTGCTGCAGAAGCTTTTGAAGAACCTGCTCAAGCTGAAGAAAATTCTGATGAAATGGTTAAAGCAACAGAAACTGAAGATAAAGAAGAGGAGGACGAAAAATGAGTGGTTTACAACTTTTTTGGTTTATCATTGTCGGCGTTCTTTTCAGCGGATTTTTCTTCCTTGAAGGCTTCGACTACGGCGTCGGAATGAGCGTAATTACACTTGCTAAAGACGACCGTGAAGTCAATCAGACAATAGGAGCAATAGGTCCTGTATGGGACCTGAATGAAGTCTGGCTTTTAACGGCTGGTGGTGCAATGTTTGCTTCGTTTCCTTACTGGTATGCTTCACTTTTCAGCGGTTACTACAATATTTTATTCTTAATTTTGGTTGGTTTGATTTTACGTGGTGTTACTTTTGAGTTCCGCCATCATTCACAAACGGAAAAAGGTAAACGATTTTGGAGTAGGGTCCTTGGTGTATCGAGTTTTGCTATTCCTTTCCTATTTGGCTTGATGTTTACGAGTTTAATTCAAGGTGTACCAATGGATGCACAAGGTAACGTTTTTGCACATTTTACTGATTATGTCAACCTGCTTTCGGTCGTCGGTGGGGTTGCTGTCGCTCTTCTTTCATGGCTGCACGGTCTGAATTATCTGGCCTTGAAAACGGAAGGTGAACTTCGCGAAAGAGCACATCAATGGGCAAATATCCTATATTTTGTGCTTTATGCAGGCGAAGTTGTCTTTGCGGTTTTGTTAGCAATTTTTACCGACTTCTTCCAAAAGCATTTCCTTGCTACTTTGATTTTGCTTGTTGTAATTGTTGGTTTGACCGTCTTCGCACACTTGTCAGTCCGTGCTAAGCGTGAAATGTCAGCATTTTTAGCGAGCGGTTTGACTTTCATTGCACTGGTTGCTTTGCTTTTCCAGGGGCTATTTCCTCGGGTAATGATTGCGACAAATTCTGCACATGATATTTTAATTAAAAATGCTTCATCAACGACTTATACATTGACGACAATGACAATTGTGGCACTTTGTATTTTGCCATTCGTGCTTGCCTACATCGGTTGGACTTACTGGGTCTTCCGCAAACGGTTAAGAAAATAATGTGCTAAGGGTATCTCTAAAAATGAGAATGGCATAAGGCTCATGAGCTTTGTGCCATTCTTTTTTAGTAAAATTCGGTATAATATATAGAAATGTAATTTTATCTCAGCAGTGCGTGCTATCTACGTACTTCGTGCTACGAAAAATGAGAGCTTCGCTCTCTATCTGCAACCTCAACAGTACACTACGAAAGATGAGAGCTTCACTCTCTCTATTCGCAACCTCAACAGTGCACCGTACTGTTGAGCTGTTGAGTTGTTGAGCTGTCGATGAGACTAGAGTGGTTAGTCGCAATCACAATCTCCCCGCTGTTAAGGCGGTGGGATAAGTAGTACTATCTCCGCAGCTCTGCTTCATATTTATTTTTATAAGGAGAAAAATGATTGATAAATCGCTATTCAAATTAGCTGGAGTTCGTAAAGTTTTTCCGTTGTTGGCGGGACTTGCTTTTTTACAGGCCTTGATGATTACTGGTCAGGCTTTATTTTTGTCGGGAGCAATCACCGGACTTTGGGAAAAGAAAAGCTTTGTGCAAATGTCGCCTTTAATCCTAGGATTCTTTCTGAGTTTCATGGCACGTGAATTAGTAAATTTTTTGAGACAACGCTTTCTTGATGGATTTTCCTATCGGTTGGCAACTGATTTGCGAGAGGAATTATTAAACAAAGTGTTCAGACTTGGACCAAACCTAGCGGCCGAAATGGGTTCAGGGGCACTTGCTACGACCGCAATTTCGGGGATTGAAGAGGTTGAAACTTATATCAAACTTGTGCTTTCTAAAGTGCTGAATATGATGATTGTTCCCGTACTTTTGCTTATTGCAATCATTGCACTTGATTGGGAAAGTTCGATTGTGCTGATTATTGCTTTTCCATTTGCGATTATTTTCATGATTTTACTTGGTTATGCAGCACAAGGGCGGGCAGAAAAGCAGTATCATTCGTTTCAGATTTTGTCCAATCACTTTTTGGATTCGTTGCGCGGTATTGCAACGTTACGATATTTTGGACGCTCAAAAGCTTATGGAAATTCGATTTTCCGAACATCCGAACAATTTCGTAAGGCAACAATGCGGACTTTACAAGTAGCAATGTTGTCAACTTTTGCATTGGACTTTTTTGCAACATTGTCAGTTGCGACTGTAGCGCTTTTTCTTGGCTTGCGACTCATGGACGGACATATTTTACTTTTTCCCGCACTTGCGGCTCTCATTTTGGCGCCTGAGTATTTTTTGCCCTTGCGTGAATTCGCCAGCGATTACCATGCCACTCTGAATGGAAAGAATGCGCTCCAATCTGTTAATGCCGTGCTTTCAGCAGATGATAAACTTGTAACTGAGCTATCCAATCCAGTTTCATGGACGGATAATTCAACAATGACTTTGACCAGCTTATCAAAAGTCTATGAAAATGAACGAGGCGTTCGTGATGTAAATTTAGCGATTTCAGGATTCAAAAAAATTGCCATAGTTGGCGGAAGTGGTTCAGGTAAATCAACTTTGCTCAATCTTTTGGCAGGATTTTCTACTTCTACATCTGGTCAAATCGCTTTAAATGATGAACAAAATTTGACTAGTCTGTCAGACGAAAATTGGCGACAATCTGTTTCATTTATACCACAAAATACCTACATTTTTGCAGGAAGTTTGCGTGAAAATCTCGCTTTTTATAATCCTGAAGCTACTGATGAAATGATTCAGCAAGCTGCTCAGTTTGCGGGATTGCAAAATTTGCTAGGAGAAATTGATTTGAATACCAAAATTGGTGCTGGTGGAAGAACCCTATCTGGCGGGCAAATGCAGCGTGTCGCACTTGCCAGAGCTTTCCTTTCACAAAATCGAAATATTTTGCTTCTTGATGAACCTACTGCGCATCTGGATATCGAAACCGAACTCGAAATCAAAGCTAACATCCTCCCACTCTTTGAACAAAAATTAGTTTTTCTTGCCACACACCGTCTTCATTGGCTACCGCAAATGGACATTGTCGTTGTACTTAATGAAGGCGAAGTTCAAGGTATTGGTACTCATGAAGTCTTATCGGCTGAAAATGCCTACTATCAACAGCTTTTGGAGGAAATGCGCGGATGAAAATGAAAGAAATTTTATTCAGTAATAATTGGATTACGCCTTTTCTGAAAAAATATCGCTCAGGACTGGTTTTAGCTGTCTTTCTTGGGACGGTAACTATGCTCTGCGCTGGACTGCTTATGTTTGCGGGCGGTTATGTTATCTCAAAATCGGCAACTATTCCAGAAAATATACTGATGATTTATGTACCCGTTCTTTTTGTGAGAATTTTTGGGATTGCCAGACCTGTTATTCGTTACGTTGAACGGTTGACGTCACACAATTGGATTTTAAAGATTACAAGTGAGCTGCGTAAAAAGCTCTATCTGCGGTTGGAAAAGAATTCAATTACGCTTGCCAATCGCTTTAAAATCGGGGATTTACTCGGAATTCTCAATGAAGATATTGCAAATCTGCAAGATTTATATTTGCGGACGATTTTTCCTCTTCTGATTTCAGGAATATTATCTCTCTCACTTATCATTGCATCAGGTGCTTTTTCGCTTGGACTAGCGCTCGGTTTAGCCTTCTTTTTTGGATTATTGCTTGTAGTTGTTCCATATTTGTCCTACAAGAGAACCGTAAAAGCAGATGAAAAATTGAAGCAATATCGTAATCAGCTTTTTTCAGACCTGACCGACGATATTTTAGGCTTGCAGGACTGGACCTTATCGGGACGACAACAGGATTTTCTGAAAACTTATCGACAGGCAGAAGCTGCAACGCGTGGTGAACAGAAAAAATTATTCAGTTTTGCTCGGAAACGCGGGTTACTTTTGCAATTTATTTATGGATTGCTTGTGATTTTTCTGCTTTTCTGGTCGGCAAGTAGTTTGAAAATTGGTGACGCTCCTAACTATATTGCAGCGGTTTCGCTTATGGTTTTCCCTTTGTTTGATGCTTATTCGCCATTGTCAGACGCTATTGTCGAAACACAGCGTTATGGTGATTCTGTTAAACGGCTCAATGATTTGCCAGATGAAAACGAAGTTAGTCGAACGGAAGAAATTGTTGATGAGAATATAACGATTTCGGATTTAACATTCGGTTTTTCTGAAGAAAAGCCTTTGTTTACAGACTTCAATTTATCAATAAAGTCAGGTGAAAAAATTGCTATTTTAGGACGCTCAGGTGTTGGAAAATCAACACTTGCTAGTCTCATTCGTGGAGATTTAACAGCAAATTCGGGTAGTGTAAAATTTGGTCAAGTTGAAGCACAAAAAGCGAACAATATAGAGCAAAAAATCGGTGTAATCAATCAAAATCCGTACATTTTTAATACAAGTCTGCGAAGTAATCTTACGCTTGCTAAACTTGACGCGACTGATGAAGAAATCTGGCAAGCACTTGAGCTTGTTGGCTTGAAAAACCGTGTTGAACAGCTTCCTGAGCAGCTTAGTCAGTGGCTGAGTGAAGCTGGGACAGAGCTTTCAGGTGGAGAACGTCAAAGATTAGCTTTGGCGCGAATTCTTCTGTCAAAGGCGGATATTATCATCCTTGACGAACCGACGGTCTCGCTTGACCCGATTACTGAAAATCAATTACTCAAGCTCTTTTTTGAGCGACTTTCAGGCAAAACGATTATTTTCATTACGCATCATTTGCTCGGAATTCAACACATGAATCGCGTTATTTTCTTAGAAAATGGTAAAATAAAGATTGATGGTACGCCAAATGCGTTGACCAGCGAAAATACAGCTTTTAGGCAACTTTATCAGCTTGACCAGGGCTTGAACTAAGGAAATTTATGAAAAAAATCCCACACTTTCTTCTCATTTTATTTGGAATTGCTGCTGTTTTTCTTTTAACAGTCATTTTTCTCGCTATTTATGTTGCAATCGGCTCAGAATCGAGTCAATGGGCACAAAATACACTATTTTCACTTTTGCAAAGTATTGATTATACCACGGCTTTCTTGTTTCTTTGTGTGACTTTTGTTTATATGTTTGCGCTTGATTCAATTATTCTCATCATCCTCATTGTTTGGCGAAAATCACGCGACAAAAATGCTCGGAACATCGAAAAAGGACGATTTTATCGTTATTGGTTTAACTATCGGAAAATCCATTTGACCTTTATTTTGCTCACGATTTTTCTTACGATTGCTATTTCGGCGCCAGCAACTGTGATGAACACATTTACGGCTATTGTTTCGATTTCGGTGTTGGTGTCAAATTTAACGAAAAAAATCGGAAATGATGACTGAAGTAATTGCTTCATTGGTGTGCCCGTTTTCCTCTCAAATGCTAGGGCAATCTGATATTTGCAATATCAGATTTCACTAACCAGCTGAAGTTAGAAATTCAAATCGTAAGGCAAAACAGTTCTCGCTATGCTACTAAAGCAAAAAACTATTGCTTGCTAAGTAAAAAAAATCAGTCAGAAGACTGATTTTTCTTGTCAAAAAGCGCTGAAACGATAAGAACTACCACAATCGCGCCAAGTATTGACGGGATAAGTGCCATACCAGCTAAATGAGGTCCCCAACTCCCCAAAACTGCTTGCCCGAACCAAGAACCGAGTAAACCAGCAACAATATTTGCCAAACATCCCATTGATGCTCCTTTTTTAGTTATGGCACCAGCAACGGCACCAATGAAAGCTCCAACTATCAATGACCAAATCATATTTTCTCCTTTATGTGAAAATTATTAAAATATCCTTATATTAATTTTACCATATGATTTAAAAAATAAGAAATTATCCGTTTTAGGCCTTGAAATTTTGCTATAATTGAGTTCACAGGAGCTGAAGACTGGAAAAAAGATAAATCTTGGAACCTTGCTACGCAAGAACCCAAGATTTCCTATTTTT
>JAJXWC010000049.1 GCA_021781855.1 Bacillota bacterium
AGATAGTCCGATGTGCGCTGACCAAAGCGGCAGAGCTGTGCTTGATGTTTGCCTGACTGCACCGACAAAAATAATACCGATACCAAGTGTTGCGAACATTTTTGCGTGCTTTTTAAAAATAAAACTCGTTTTGACTGCTTGCGGTTTTATTCCTTTTTTTGTCTGTGGCACAGCAATTTCTGGAACGGCGTAAACAACAAGCGCCGTGATGCAAGTCAACACAACTGCTGCCCAATAAGCTCCGGGAAGCCAGTCTTGCGCACCATGTGTCAGCTGAACTGCAAAAAGTGACATGACAAAACCGCCGAAAAAAGGACCAATAAGTGAGCCGATACGCGTCATTCCACCCAACATGGATAGCGCAAGCGAGCGTCTTAAAGGCGGCGTTACTTCAGTCAGATAAGCTTGTCGAGCCAGAACAAAAAGCGCATTGACCATACCAAGCACAAAAACACTTAGCGCAAAAATTTCCCAATCCGGTGTAAAAGCACAAATAACAAGCAATAAAAGCGTTACACCAGCACCGTACAGCATAGCCTTTCTATCTCCCCAACGTGTTGCCAAAATTCCTGCGGGAATGTCGCCAACAACTTGTCCAATCCCAAGCAACGCCACAATCAACGCTGCAATCGCAGGACTAGCATGCAAGTGGAGTGCCGTGAGTGGTATCACAGGCGTTACCGCACCGATTCCCGTTTCATAAATCATTGTTGGCAGATAGACAGCCGTGAGTTGTTTGCCAAAAGTTAAAGATTGAGCAGTCATTATTCATTTTCACTTTCAAATTCAATTTGACAGCTTTATCAAATATTATCCTTTCAGATAAGTCTCTTTCTTATTGTGTCAAATTTTCTTACAAATACTATCATAACAAAATTTACCATAATTCGATAGAAAATGTGCATAAAGCCTACACACAAAAAGCGGCTTCAAACCGCCTTTTTATAAGCTGCAGTGGCTGCAATGTAGCTGACGACAAGGATAATCCCCATCCAGATGATGCCGTTCCAAAGCGAATTGCCCGCAGATTGTCCCGCAAAAAGATGGCGAATCGCATCGGTCATGCCAGTCAGCGGCTGATTTTCAGCGAACCAGCGGACAGGTCCGGGCATGGTGTCTGTCGGCACAAAGGCGGACGAGAGCATGGGCAAAAAGGTAAAGGGATAAGTAATCGCCGTAGCGCCTGCCACGGATTTGGCGATAATGCCGGGAATCGCCATCAGCCAAGTCATAGCAAGCACGAGCAGGAAAATCAAGCCAAGTGCCATCAGCCATTGACCGAGATTCGCCTGCGAGCGAAAACCCATGAGAAAGGCAATGCCAATCACGAGCGCAATCGAGATGAGTCCTGAAAAAACGGACGTGATGACGTGTCCCCAGAGAAAACTTCCCGCCTTGATGGGCATGGATTTGACACGGGCGAAAAAGCCGCGTTGCTTGTCCTCAAAAAGTCGAAATCCGACATAAGAAGTCCCCATGACAGCCGTCATGACAAGGATTCCGGGCAAAATATAGTTGATGTAAGTGCCCTGAGGCAGGGAATTTTTAATGGCTCCGCCGAAGACGAATACAAAGAGCAACATGAAAGCAATCGGCATCATGACCGTCGTCAGAATCGTGTCCATTGAGCGCGTCACGTGCTTGAGCGTGCGGCTGGTGAGTGTGAGTGTATCTTTAAGCATTTTGATTTTCTCCTCGTAATATATATTTATGGGGATTTTTTCATCCCGATTTTATTACCAATTTTGTTTATTTTTACTTGACTATTGCAAGGTTTTTCAGAACAATAGAGTCATGGAATGGACTCATGGATGTTTCTGTTTTTCTCTGTTGCTTTGTCTTCATTATTAAGTCTGTTACCCAAGCGTTGTCTCCACTTCCAACCCACTAGCTGTTTCCACTGTTGTTGCTCTGCGCTTAGTAGTGCGCAGGCGGTAAGTGACAAAGTGATTAGAATTCTCTTATGCGAGGCTGTTGGTTCAACGTGTTTCTGGGAAATCTTACAGTAGTCAAGAAACATTCCAAATTCATAGAAAGGAGACCTTCCAAATGAAATGTTTTGTCGGTTTAGATGTCAGCTCACAAAAGCTGGATGTTTGTATGATGCTCAGTGATAACTCAGTCGCTTTCTCTAAGTCATTATCAAATGATTTAGTGGGTGCTTCTGAAATTAAGACACAAGTCCTTAAACTCAACGAAATTCATCACTTTGAACGGATCGTTATTGGAATGGAAGCCACAAGTTTGTACAGCTTTCATCCCGCTATGTTTTTCAATGATGATAACGATTTGAAGTTACTTCACGCTGAAGTAATGATTGAACAACCCAATAAAATCAAGCGTTATCGTGAGACGTTTGAAGAAAATAAGAATGATACGCTGGACGCTTTTTACATTGCGGATTACTTTCGCATTGAACGCTTCACGCCTTCCATCCTCAAAGAAGAGAAATATCTTGCCCTTCAACACCTCACACGAACACGGCTTCAACTTATTGAGCAAATGGTTACAACAAAACAGCACTTTACAGAAAATATCTACTATAAATGCAACACCTTACCCTCTGAACTTAAAAATGACGATGAACTGAGTACAAACTTGTATAGTGCAACAATCATTACACTGATGACCGAAGATTATACGTTGGATGAACTCGCCGAAACGCCCTTGGAGGATTTCTCCGAACTCCTTCAAAAGCTTGGGCATGGACGTTTCAAGAACCCTGAGAAACTGGCTAAAGTGATTCAAAAAGCCATTCGTGGTTCCTATCGTTTAAGCCAAGTTCATCAAGAGTCTGTAGACATCGTGCTCAGTCTCCTTGCTCGTGAAATTCGCAGTTTAGACAAGATGATTAAGGACATTGACAAAGCCATAGAAGATATGGTGGAAGTCATTCCTGAATATCAATGTTTAACTTCTATACCAGGCATTGGTAAAGTCTACGCTGCAGGTATCATCGCTGAGATTGGACAGATTGAACGTTTCAAAGACCATCCTCAACTTGCAAAATATGCAGGTTTGAACTGGAAAGAAACGCAATCTGGAAATTCTTCCTCCCAAAATACTTCACTTGTTAAAAGAGGCAATCGTTATCTTCGTTATTACTTAGTTGAAGCCGCCAACTCAGTCAGACGACATGATGACGAATACAAAGCCTTTTACAAGAAGAAATATCAAGAAGTACCTAAACATCAACACAAACGTGCCATTGTCTTAACCGCTAGAAAATTTGTGCGTCTGGTGGATGTGCTACTACGCAACCACCAACTCTATACGCCACCAAGGAGGCTTATGGAAGATAATTAGTTTTATCTGCACATTTTCCTTGACTAGCCTAGTGAAAATTTGTCAAATTTCGCTGGATTTTTTCGTGCTGTCTTTTTCAAAGATCCTCACTCAGAATTTAACGACTTTATGTTTGACTTTTTACCACTAGACTTTTTGCGTATAGTCAATTTGTTGCTACGAAAGCCGCACGAGCGGAACTTTGCTTTGCAAAGTTTTATCCGCAACCTCAAAGCTTCCACTTGGGCGCTTTGAGCGGCTGGTGAGTGTGAGTGTATCTTTAAGCATGAGATTTCTCCTTATTTAAATTTTCGTCAGTGCTGACAGCTTTGTCAGTGCCTTTTTTAGCGACAATGGCGAGGAAAATTTCCTCCAATGTCGGCTGTTTTTCGACCATTTCGACTTTGGCTTTGGGAAACATCTGTTTCAGCTCGTCAAAACTGCCTTCAGCGACAATCTTGCCCTCGTGCAAAATGCCGATACGGTCCGCCAATTCTTCTGCTTCTTGCAAATATTGCGTCGTCAGAAAAATCGTCGTGCCCTTGTCCGAGAGCGTTTTGACCAAGTCATAAACTTCGTTGCGCGCTTCGGGGTCCAGCCCCGTCGTCGGCTCGTCAAGAAAGATGATCGCAGGCGCGCCAATCAGGCTCATGGCAATGTCAATCCGCCGTTTCATGCCGCCAGAGTAGCTGGAGAGCGGTTTGTCCGCCGCCTCTGTCAGTGAGACTTTCTCCAGCATTTCCGCCGCGACTCGCTTTGCCTCAGCGACCTTGCGGAGTTTGGCAATCATTTCCAGATTTTCCCGTCCGGTCAAAATGTCGTCTACCGCTGCGAATTGTCCTGTCAGCGCGAAAGACTGGCGCACCTTGCTGGGCGATTTCTTGACGTCAAAGCCGTTGACACTGACAGAGCCGCTGTCAGCCGTCATAAGTGTCGCCATGATGTTAATCATGGTCGTTTTTCCCGCGCCGTTGGAGCCAAGCAGCGCATAAATCTCGCCTGTTTTGACCGCCAAATCCACGCCCTTGAGCACTGGTTTGACTGCCTTTTTCACGTGAAATGATTTTTTCAAATCCTTGATTTCGATAATGTTTTCCATTTTTCTCTCTATTCTGTCTGGTAATATACTGTGATACCGATTAGTGACGCTTTTGTAAGCTCTGACAAGTTTGTCAGAGCAATTTTTCTCATTTTTCCAATGATTTTTGAATGGCATCAGCCACTTGGCGTTCGGCTTTTGCGGTCGCATCTCCGAGCTGATTTGCCCAAGGGCTAGATTTCGCCAGTTCATCACAAAAAGCTGCCACATCGCGCCCCGTCACGTCCAGCACGTCTTTTCCTTCTGCTGCGTTTTCCTCGAAAAGTTCGACCAGACTTTCAAAATCCGCACCGCCGATTTTCCAGAGATACTTCTGCATTTCCTTATAGACCGTGTAGTAGTCGGCTGGCAACGCTTTTGCCCGCGCCTGCAAGGCCCGCCATTCTCGTTTTTCTTGCATCATTTTTTGAAAATTCATCACTCATTTCTCCCCAATTTCTTTAAGATTGTCGCATTCAAATTTTTCCGCCATTTTTCACGATAAGCGCCGTAAGCGTCTGTCTGCGTGAGCTCTTGAACAAATTCCCGACTTTCTTCGCCGACAAAATTTTTCGCAGGAATCCCGTCCAGCACGCCCTCTTCGAGCATATCGAGCAAATCCGCAAAGAAATCAACATCCGCCCGATTGTCAAACACACCGCCTTTGCCCTTGCCCCAGTAGCTGGCGGACACTTGCATATAAACCTCCTGATAATCCTTTGGCAGCGCCTTAAATCGAGCTTGGAGCGGCTTCCACTGTTGCGTTGCTTCGCTGCCTGTGATGGTGCTAAAGAGGCCAAATTCGCCCACCGAGTGCTTAAATTCCTCCCAAAGTTTGCTTGTTTTTGATGCTTCTGCCATTACCATTTCTCCCTTTCTTCTTTTTCAAATGCCATAATTCTCTCATTCAGTCGTTTGCGATAACGGTCTTTCCAGTCGCTCGATTTGAACGCCAATTCGTCGCAAAACTTGGCAACGTCAGCACCCGTAATCTCCGTGAGCGTCCGTTGGTCCGCCGCTGCATTTTCCAAAATATCAAGCAATTCTTCAAAAATCAGCTTGCTGTCTGCCCATTTGCTCACGACACCCGTCGTCCACATATAGCTGCGCATTTCCTTAAATGCCTTGTCGTACATGGCTGGAAGCTGCTTTCTGCGATTTTCCATTTCGCGCCATTCCCGTTTGCCTTGACGATCCCAAATTTTTTCCATCATGCTCATTTTCTCAAACTCTCCAGTCTTTCATTGATAAAGTCTTGTTTTGCCCAAAAATTTTGCCGTTCCAGTTCGCCATCGGCGTTCAGCCGATACCATTTTCTCATCGGTCCTTTATCTGACGGCTTTTTTTCGATTTCGACCAGCGCCTTTTTTTCCAGCCGCATGGTAATCGTGTAAACCGTGCCCTCGACGACCTCCTCAAAGCCCAGCTCGCGCAATTTTTGCGTGATTTCATAGCCGTAAGTTTCGCCCTGACCAATGATTTCAAGCACACAGCCTTCCAGCACACCTTTGAGCATCTCCGTAATATTTTCCATCAATTCGTTCTCCCTTTCACTATTCTTTGTCACTGATATTTTGTATAACTGACTACTTCTATATAATAACACAGACTACCACTACTTGTCAACACTAAATACCTATTTCCTCCAAATTTTTTTACAAAAAAACTTTTGACCATTCTGTCAAAAGCCTCTAAATTCAGTATTGAAGCACCTTCAGCCCATCTTTAAAGTTTTCATACAAAACCGAATGAATCGTCAATTTGATGATCGCCATATTCACCGCATTTTCATGAATAGACAAAATATTCGGCTCATGCGCAATCAGCTCACTGTTCCCAGCGCCCTCGAACACTTCCACCGTTGCCTGATTTGACGACAAACGCGCACCGCCATTGAGGTCATCAAACCATGTTGTAAAACTGACCTTATCATTTCCCTTTAAATCTCGCACCTTTGAAGCTTCTTTATCTGCTACCATATAAAAAATATTTTCCTGCTTTGTCGCCTGAATAAAGCTCATAATCGTTGTTGAGCTTTTTCCTTGCGCATCCAGAACACTCAGCGCAATATAACCCGGCAAAGTCTGTAGAATGGCAGATAATTCGCCATCTGCCGTCTGTGTTCCCACGATATTAGCCTTTTTCTTTGCTTTAGCAATCGTCAAAACAACTAACGGCAAGGTCAATACCGCATAAGCCACAATCAGCGCCACAAAGAAAGTCAAAATGGTATTACCCGTAAAATTCGTTGAAAAAATTGCCGTCAAAATCGCACCAGCAATCAAAAATATCACAAAAAGTTGAGCAAAACGCTTAAAATACATAAAAATTTTCTCCTTCATCTTTCATCTCAGCAGTGCATACAGCGCCTCAAATTTCGCTCAATTTGCACACTTCTGAGACAGGGTGACCTCATATTGAAAATGTGAGGTTATTCCCCGAGCCCAATGAGAATTTCAACTCCCACTGAACAAATCTCTATTTCATTTTATCATAAATTTTGTCCAACAGTCTGTTTGATTTACAACAATTCGTCAAAAAAGCTGCCAAACCGTTTGACAGCTTTTTTATCTCAGCAGTTTTACTACTAGACGAGCGTTTTGCTCTCTTTCATGCTTAAGGGCAGTGTGCCGTTAAGGCGTTCATTTGCTCTAAAGTACTAAAACGAAATATTTAGTCTCTGCTTCATATTTTGACAACTCTGTCAAATTCATCTCAGCTGAGCATTGCGATATTTAGTCATCAGGTTCCGTCTTACTTTTTCACCAAATCTGCAAAAATCATCCGTCCAGCAGATGTCTGCAAAACTTTTGCTACTTCAACGAGGACTGTTTTATCAATCATTTTTGCCGTATCTTCGACAACAATCATCGTACCATCTGGTAAATAAGCAACCCCCTGTTGACGTTCAGAACCCTCACGAATAATTTGTACATTGACCTGCTCACCAACAACGAGTTGCGTTTTGACTGCATTAGCAAGGTCATTAATATTCAAAACTTTTACCCCTTGTATCTCAGCAACTTTGTTCAGATTGAAATCATTGGTAACCAGCTTTGCCCCAATTTCGCCCGCATAGCGAAGCAATTTTGTATCAACTTCATGAATATCAGCATAATCTTTACTTGAAATTTCAACGTTGTCAAATTCTTTCAAACTGTTGACCAAATCCAAACCACGACGACCTTTCGCACGTTTCAAACTGTCCGAACTATCCGAAATCAGCTGCAATTCCAAAATCACGAAATTCGGCACAATTACTCTATCAGAAATAAAGCCTGTTTTCAAAACATCCAAAATTCGCCCGTCAATCACCGAACTCGTGTCCAGCAAAATCGCATGCTCAATTATTTCTGGTTCTACCGTTTCATCAGTCCCCTCTGGTGCAACAATTTCCTTACGTTTACGGAAAATAACTTTGACAATCTCATCACCGCGTTTATCAAAAATTACGTAACCCAAATAAAGCAAGGCTAAAATCAAAAGAAACGGCACTAAAGTGCTTAAAATCGGAACATGCAGAAAAACCAACGGCAAACTACCAAGCACACCAACCAAAAGTCCTAAAATCGCTCCAATAAAATTAAAAACCATTTTCGACATATTGACCTTAACAATCCGCATTTCAATTCGTTTCAAACCACGAAGCAGCATACCGGCAATCAAAAATGAGATAATAAGAAAAATAATTGCACCAATTAAACCGTCAACAACACCGTGATTCAGAAAACTGTTATTTTGTTGCCCAATTGCCACCCAAAGCGCAGGCAAAGCCGTAACACCGAGCGAAGCACCAACAATGACCATGAGCAAATGTATAATCCAACGACGCATATTTTCCCTCCTTTTATTATTGAGTAGGCTTACAAAAAGCCCTGTGTTAATTATAACACAAGAGCTAAAAATAAACTTATTTCATCATTATTTAAAGCGATTATTTCAGCTATAAGAATTTTTCCCTAGACGCTAGTAGACTGAAAGTAGCACTTGCTACATTAAAAAACCAATTTTAAACATTCAGTCAGCGTTGTCACGCCAACAATTTCGATATTCTCAGGAATATCAATACCTATTAGTGAATTTTTCGGGGCATAGACCTTTTTAAATCCCAATTTACTTGCTTCTCTCAAACGCTGCTCAATACGCGTCACTCGCCGAATTTCACCCGTTAACCCGATTTCGCCAATAAAACACTCGCGCGCATCTGTCGATTTTTCCTTGTAACTTGATGCAATCGCTACAGCCACGGCCAAATCAATCGCTGGCTCATCTAACTTCACACCTCCTGCCGATTTCAAATAAGCATCCTGATTCTGCAAAAGCAATCCGGCTCTTTTTTCAAGCACTGCCATAATCAGACTAACCCGATTAAAATCAAGTCCCGAAGTCGTCCGCCGCGCATTTCCAAACATTGTCGGTGTCGTCAGTGCCTGAATTTCCACCAAAATCGGTCGCGTTCCTTCAAGCGCACAAACAATCGCCGAACCTGTTGAGCCTTCCAAACGTTCCTCAAGAAAAACTTCACTCGGATTGGTCACTTCGCTCAGGCCTTGTGCTTGCATCTCGAAAATCCCAATTTCATTTGTCGAGCCGAACCGATTTTTGACCGCCCGCAAAATTCGAAACGTATTATTACGCTCTCCCTCAAAATAAAGCACCGTATCTACCATATGTTCCAACATTCGCGGTCCTGCAAGCTGCCCTTCTTTCGTCACATGGCCAACGATAAAAGTCGCAATATCATTCATTTTGGAAATTTGCAGCAATTCTCCCGTTACCTCACGTACCTGACTGACCGAACCCTGCGTTCCCGAAATTTCAGGCGTTAACATTGTCTGAATAGAGTCAATCACAAGAAAATTCGGCTGAAGTCGCTCAATTTCTGCCCGAATTGCTTGCATATTATTTTCCGAATAGAGATAAAAATCACGGTCAATGTCGCCCAAGCGCTCTGCCCGCAATTTAATCTGTTGCGCTGATTCTTCACCGGAAACATACAGTACACGCCCCCTTGAAGCCAGTTGCGTTGAAACCTGCAAAAGCAAAGTCGATTTTCCAATACCAGGGTCACCGCCAATAAGCACCAACGAACCCGGCACAATTCCGCCACCCAGCACCCGATTAAATTCCTCAAGGTCTGTTTCCACGCGCGGTGTATCAAAAAGTTCAACTTCATCTAGTTTCATTGGTTTGGAACGCTCACCACTTGCCGAAACACGCGCATTTTTGACTTCTTCAATTTCGATTTCTTCAACAAATGAACTCCATGTTCCGCAATTTGGACAGCGTCCGAGATATTTTGCTGATTTATAACCACAATTTTCACATAAAAAAGATGATTTTTTCTTCGCCATTTTTATTTTCCCCTTTGTCTCAGTAACTCATAAAATTCCTACTTCATTTATACGAAAAATTTTGCACAATGTAACAAATACGAAATAGTAACTTACTCCGTTCGAGATTCAACCCAACTGAATTTAGGACACAACATCGCATTTGCAAAATGAATTTGCTCGGTTCTCTACACTATCTCCCTACGAAAGATGAGGTTTTTTGAAGTAAATTCAACTATAAACGGTTACTCCTCATATTTTTTTATTATAGCACAACAATGCAAGGAACACGATATCTGAGCTTGTGTGTTTCATCTTGTATGGTGTATATTAACTCGTATTCCGCGCTATATTTATTCACCCCTTCCAGACTTCAATTTCTCAAACTTTTACAACTAGTTCACAGAAATATTTTGCTATAATAAAAACGAGATGATTTCTCAAAAATAAACACTCGAAAGTGAGAATAACATGAAAAAATTTATGTTAATTTATCGCGCTGACATGCAAGAAGCTGCCAAAATGGGCGCTCAAATGACGCCTGAACAAGTTGCTGAAATGAATGCAGCTTGGATGGCTTGGGGAGGAAAAGTCGGAAAATCACTTCTTGATTTCGGAAATCCTACAATGCCAACAGCTTTTTCAAAAGACACAACCGTTGGAGGCTACTCAATTATCGAAGCTGAAACAGCCGAAAAAGCACACGAACTTTTGGAAGGTCATCCACATCTCGCTATGGGCGGAGAAATCGACATTTACGAAATAATCGCTACTCCAGGGATGTGAATTCTCTCCGAAGTTACAAGCAAAATGAGACTTGATTTAAGTCTCATTTTTTATTTCATCATCAGTCTCCATTCATTAGGAAGCCCAAAAATCTAAAACGCAGGAAAGAAAAAGCCTTATAAAAGGCTCTGTAATGGGCTAAACACCCGCTATGCCATTGAACAGAATCGAACTGTCGACCTTCACCTTACCATGGTGCTGCTCTACCGACTGAGCTACAACGGCTTAATATTTTTTCGATGGGAATTTGTTTTTAACCGTCCCAGATAGCGCTGAGTCGTGAAGAGCAGTAAAGATGATTTGCTCTGCAAATCTCTATCCGCAGCCTTGAAACACTGTTTCAAGCTCTACGACTGAGCTACAACGGCTTATATGATAAAACGTACTTTCTTATTTTACCAAAATCTGTAAAATTTGCAAGTTAAAACTATAGCCGATAAAATTTTTGCAAATTTTTTAAATAAGCCTCAAATCCTCGCTGAAATTCGGTGTCTGATTCAACTTTTGCACGACTTCCGAGAGATAAAATGTGCTGAAAAGCACGTTCCTCAAGCGGAAGTTTTAAGTTGATTGCGAAGTATTTTTCGTCTAGCCGCACGATATTTCCCTCCCCCCAGAGCTCAACAATGCGTTCTCTGACAATCTTGTCAAATGAAATCGTGACTTCATACAAATCATTGACCGCCCGAAAATGTTCTACCAACGGCTCGATTGAACTTTCTCTCGGTGAAAAATGCAGACCAGTTATGCACAAATTCAACATTCGACTGAGTTTAAATGTCCGAAAATCTTGTCTTAAGCGGTCAAAACCGCGAATATACCAGCTTTCCACTTTCAAAAAAATAGTTGTCGGCTCAATTTCACGTCGCATTTCATTACCTTTAGCATCAATGTAGTCGAACTTGACCAACCGATAATCTCGAATAGCACTCGCCAATTCTCGCACTTTCTGTTGCATTTCATCAGCACCACGCATCCCTTTTAAGTCAATGAAAATCTGCCTAAAATCATCATTTACCATGCCTGAAATTTTATCTAATGTTTTCAAAATTTCCTCATCAGAGATTTGTTGCGTCAAATTTGACAGCGCCAGCAAAATGTGTTGCAAATCCTGTGTCGTCAACAGTCGCTTATCAAGCTTATAATTCAAAGGAAGCGCCAAACCACCGTAGCGCCCCAGATGCAACTCTACTGGAATTCCTGCAAATTGTAAACTTTCTGCATCTCGGTAAATCGTCTTTTTTGACACTCCAAAACGCCTGGCAAATTCGCTCGCCGAAACTTTTTCCCGCGAAAGTAAAGTCAGCAAAATTTCGATTAGTCGCGATATTTTCAAAAAATATTCCCTCCATTTTTATATGGTCATTAGTAAGTTGAAAGATTGCTTCAGCCGCAAAATGATGACAAGTTTAATCTCTGAAGTGGCTGAACTAAGGCAGTTGAACAAAGTCAGTATTTTCAGAATTAATATGGACATAATGTTGTCTACTTTACTTCGATATAATGATTTTATCAAAAGAAAAGAGGATATTCAAATGAACTATGAAATCAAATCACTCCCTGCACTTACACTTCGCGGCTGGATGGTCAAATTTGACGGTGTCAAACTTGCTACTTGGGAAACGATAGATGAAATCCGCCGACGCAAATCTGAGCAACTTATCAAACTTTCCCAAACAGAACATTTTTCTCAAAAAATCGCAGAGAGCCGTGATAAATTTGGCTATGCGATTGGGGAAAATCGAACAGACGGATTTTATTATTTTATAGGTGTAAACAGCGATATTTCCGCGCCTGACCATTTTGAGCTGCCGACGCAAGATTATATTATCATGACAGCAAAAGGAGCAGCCAGCAGGACTTTATTTGACCAGCTCAATGCCGAACTTTTTGCAAATATTCTACCCGAAGTTTCTGAAGAATATGTTTATGAAGATAGCTATGTCATTGAAGTAGTCACTGGTGGCACGCCAAATGATGCGCAGGTTGAACTTCGTTTTCCCGTCAAGAAAAATAATTAAGACAAAAAGCCAAAAAGCTCTGACCATTTTGTCAGAGCTTATTTTTTCGAAAAAAAAAACAACCCAACATTGAGTGTACCGTCAGACTGGTATGACAAAATCAACCAGTCCGACAGACAGAGCTAGACTAAGCAATGCTACTCAGAAATCAAATAACTTGACTCAGAACTCATGAAGCGAGAAATTCAAAGACATTCTCCACTTCAATCTATCGTTCTTCATCTCTTGATTACCAACTCAGGCACACCGCCAACATCGTAACACTCAATAGGTTTCATTTTTTCAACTTACTTAAAAATTAAACAAGTTCAATAATCGCCATAGGCGCAGCATCACCACGACGTGGTTCAACTTTCAAGATACGAGTATATCCGCCGTTACGGCCTTCGTAGCGTGTAGCCAAATCATTAAACAATTTTTGAAGTGCAGTTGGGAAAGTTTCAGTTTCTTCATTGAAATCTTTGATTGCGATTTCGTTGCGAACGTAAGCGGCAGCTTGACGACGAGCATGAAGGTCACCACGTTTCCCAAGAGTAATCATCTTTTCAACTGTTGAACGGACTTCCTTAGCACGAGCTTCAGTTGTCACGATTGTTTCATTGATAATCAAATCAGTTGTCAAATCGCGAAGCATCGCTTTACGTTGTGCAGATTTACGTCCGAGTTTACGATTGCTCATTTTGTCTCCTTTCGTGGATTTGCAGGTGCAAATCTTTGATTAAGCGATGAATACTTGATATTCAATCTCTTATCTTATTTTCTTTTTTTCAGGGTCAATCCCAATTCAGTCAATTTAACTTTGACTTCTTCTACTGATTTGTGTCCGAGGTTCTTGACTTTAATCATGTCAGCTTCGCTCATTTCAACAATATCAGATACAGTGTT
>JAJXWC010000050.1 GCA_021781855.1 Bacillota bacterium
AGTTCCGTCTTCTGCCTTTTTATATTTAGTCCAATCGTCAGGGAAGTCTTGAATTCTTTCTGCTTCAATAGGCGTAAGTAAACGATAACGACCGTTAATTTTTAAGAAGTGAGTTGAGCGATTGACAGAACCTTCACTTGTAAGCATTGTACGAGCAGGTAAATCTAGACTATCAAAAGGCGACATTCCTCCCTCTGAATAAATCCATTTATGACCGTCAGGAGTTGTCCGCTCAATTTTTTTAGAACCCCTGAGATATTCATATTTTTCGAGCTTTTCTTTATCAGTGACATAAAATTCTTCTGGAATATCATCTTCACTTTGAATAATTTCTCCTAAAGTTATAGGTTTTTCCTTGATGGGTTCTGTGTCTATCGTAAAATACCGACCATGTCGCATAATTCCCGTATTCCAAACCGTACCTGTAAATTTATCTGATACTTCAACCACATCATCAGAAAGTTCATAGAAAGCAGAACGATTTTTATAAGGCTCTTGTTTTATTGGAAACTGGCGAGCGAATAAGCCTTTATTTAAAATATAATTATCATAACGATGTTCATTAGGGATTAAATCAAGAGTCTCAGGCTCAAATTCTAAATCTATCTTATGAGCAAAATCAGTATCATTGCGATAAACAAAGAAGAAAACACGACGACGACGTTGAGCACGACCATAGTCGGCAGCGTTGATTACTCGCCATTCAACAGAATACCCTAATGAATTGAAAGCAGAAAGCATAATTGCAAAATCACGTCCTTTTTGACTAGAAGGCGATTTAAGCAATCGGTCAACGTTCTCTAGTATCAAATATTTAGGTTTTATATGATTAGTAGCCCTAATAATTTGCCAAAATAGAACACCTTTTTTTCCCTCAATACCCATTTCAAATTTTTTTGAACGAGCAACAGAGTAGTCTTGACAAGGAAAACCTCCGACAATCATATTTACACCATTGTCACGCATTTCCTCAAATTTACTATCTTCAATCAATTCTACATCGGTATTGATATGCTCCATATCAGGGAAGTTATAAACCCCCACTTCAAAGGCATCTTGAGCTTTTTTTGATGGTTCAAATTGATTAGAGTATGTAGTCTTGAAAAGATTTTTATTTGAGTTGTTGAGTCCAACGATAAAACCACCTACTCCGTCAAACATTGAAAATATATTTAATTGTTCCATGATATTCCTTTGAAAATTGATAATACTATTATAAAATAAAACTTGGAAAAGATCAAGTTTTAAAAATTGGAAAGAGGTAAGTTATGCCTGAACATATTTTTACTCGAAGTGAATTAATAAATATTTTTGATAATGTTGTTGGTCGAACTTTGGGAGAAATAGATAAGAACAATGTATTTGATAAAACAATATCAAAGCCAAAAATTACAGGAATAGCAGGAGATGTTATTGAACAATCCGTTCTAGGGTATCCTGCGGATAATAAACAAGAAGCTGACTTAATTGTTGACGGTGTTGACATAGAATTAAAAACAACAGGTTTAAAATCTGCTAAAAAAGATGGTCATGCTTTAGAAGCAAAAGAACCAATGAGTATTACCGCTGTTAGCCCTGATAAAATCGTACAGGAAGAATTTTATAATTCTAATTTGTGGCATAAAATGGAACACATGTTGCTAGTTTACTATCTATATGATTCAGATAAAACAGTTTTAGCTTCGGAATATGCTAAATTTCCTATTCAAGGCTATCAATTTCATGAATTTAATGAAGATGATACAAAAATTTTGCTGAATGACTGGAAAGTTGTACGTGATTTTATTCGTAAAGCGAAAGAAGAACATGAAGACCCCACAGTTGAATATCCAAAGATTTCAAAATTAAGGAATCAAATGCTCTACATGGATACAGCGCCTAAATATCCTAATCCACCTAGATTTAGATTGCGTAGGCAAGTTGTAAGTACTATTGCACAGCAACATTTAGGGAAAGATTTCCAACCACTTTATGGAAAAAATAAGTTTTCAAGTTATGCCGAGTTAGATAAAATTTTACAAGAATTCACTTCTAAATACAAAGATAAAAGCATAAAACAGATAGCTGATGAATTGAAACTTGATTTAATCAGAAATGATAAAGGAAAAGTAAGTAAAGCTATTACCGAAAAAATCTTAACTTCTGCATTTGGTGTAAAATCAGGAAAGTTAAGAGAAATAGATACCTTTGCTAAGATTGGTACAATTCCTAAAACACTTACTCTAACTGTAAAAGGTGGTCGAACAGAAGATACTAAATTTGATACTATTGATTTTTCTGAATGGGCTGATGAAGACCTAGAATTTGAAAATTCTTCTCTTTATGATTTCTTTGCTAACCAAACCTTACTATTCTCAATTTTTGAAGAAGCTTATAATAATTCTCCTCTTGAAGAAAATATTTTCAAAGGATTTAAACGAGTTAATTTTGATGATGAATTTATAGACACTTTTGTAAAACCTACATGGGAACGGGTACGGTATTTGTTGTTCAATAATAAGTTCAAAGTTGAACCAGTTATTGATAAAAACGGTAAACCAATAATCAATAAAAAGGCTGGAACTGTAAAAGAAGCCACTAATTTTCCTAAATCAAAAGATTTTGCAATTTTTCTACGAGGAACAAGCACAGATTCTACCAGAAAAACATTGTATTTAACAGGTTATTGGCTTTATCAACAACAATTTTGGATAAAAGGTTCTGTTTTGGTTGAACTTCTAAGTAAGGTTGATTATATATAAATAGTACGGATTGACGGAAGAAGAAATTTAGAACGTGGAGGAGTTTGATGGGGGAAGAAACTTTAGTAATTGGAAATGGATTTGATTTACAATGTGGTTTAAAGTCTAAATACAGTGACTTCTACAATGATAGATATTTTGAAAAATTGGACGAAGAATTTGAGAAATATTCTAGCAATCCAAACGAGTTCGGGGTATATTTAAAAATAGATGATGGTTTAATTGGTTCTTTTAAATAAATTGAAGATGTAATTTCGGGAAAGAAAGTTACATTTTGGGATTTTGTTTTGTTTTCAGAGTTATCAGAAGGTAGCTGGCAAGACTTTGAAACATTTATTTCAGAGCAACTCAATAAATTTGAGGATTTATCGGAACTTTTTGATAAAAGTAAAGTAAAAAATTTTGAAAATATTTCTTTCGAAGAAATAAATGAAATTGATACTAGATTTTTAAATGGTGTTAGTGCTGCAGGTGGTGAATTTTTAAAAAAATATATGTTTATCTTATTTGCAATCATTCAAAGAAGGTATCCGAAGAATAAAGAAATATCGAAATCAAATTTTAGTCAGCTTATTCTTTGGGAATTAAAGTTATTTGAGAGTGAATTTAAAAAGTATATGGATAGACAAATAGAAAAAACACCTGATTATTTTACTAAGGCAGGGAAACTTTTATTAAAGCTTTGTGATAGTAAGAGTCATCAAGATGTTATGTCATTTAATTATACCTCTCCGTTATTAAAAGATGAAGTTAAAGGTTGGGGAGGAAATGGATTAAATTTTCATAATATCCATGGTACTTTAGCTGATGATAATATTATTTTTGGCATTAATGTATCAGTTAAAGGTAATGTTTTTGATGGGAAGTCAGTTCACGAGAAAACAATTAGTCATTTTAATAATGAGTTTATCGGGAAATTCACGAAAACATATAGAAGCTTGTTTCTCCCAAATAAAACACCATTTTATTCAGATAAAACACAAAAAATTAAATTTTTTGGTCACTCTCTTGGAGATGCAGATTTTACTTATTTTAAAGTAATTTTTGATTCCATAGATTTATTTAATAATCCTGTTTTTTTAGAGTTTTATTATTCTGACTATGATGAAAAGACGGAAGAAGAGCTAAGACTTGAACAAGTGAATGCCGTTGTGAAACTTTTTCAAAGATATGAAGATTCAATAATGGAAGAATTTCCAGAATCCTATTATAAAGGATATATCTTTGATAAGTTGAGAACTCAGGGCAGAATTAACTTTATTAAAATATAAATTTTCATAGTAATGTATCGTAATCAAGATTAATCAATTTTATAACAGAAAAAGCCTCTCAGCATAAGTAAGAGGCTTTTTTCTTTTTACCCGATAATTTTATTTTCAAGAAATGTAGTCAAAAATGTAGTCATCAGGCTGATTTTTAATGCAATATACTGAAATTCAAAATTTCAAAAATCGCTTTAAATCAATGTTTTACAAGTCTATTGACCTGTAATGAAACCTTATTTAACTTCTTTAAAAACAACGTGTTTACGAAGTTTTGGAGAATATTTTTTAAGTTCAAGTTTGTCTGGGGTGTTGCGTTTGTTCTTTTGAGTAAGATATAGACGTTCACCAGTTTCTTTGTGTTCAAGAATAACGTGTGTGCGAATTCCAGCTGCCATTTTTTAGTTCCTTTCTATTACTTTTCTAAATTACTTTGCATCGCGGACTTGACGGCCTTTGTAGTAGCCTTTAAGTGAAACGCGGTGTGAGCGACGGTAGTCACCAGTAGTTTCGTCAAAAGTAACAGTTGGAGCTGTCAATTTATAATGCGTGCGACGACGGTTTTTCTTTGCTGATGAAGTGTGACGTGCAGGTACTGCCATGAGTTTTGTTCCTCCATTGATTTTTTGCATTTTGACGAGTTTGTCAAAAGCGTACTTGATTATGATAACAAATTTTTTTTGAAAATGCAAGAATGTAAAGTAAAAATACTTGACATTTTTTTGCTTGATATTGTAAAAGATATTTGACAATCAAAAATTGTGGCTAAAATGAAATTTTTTGGTAAAATAGGTCTATCAAATATTTTTCTTCGAAGAAAGCCCAGCATCGCGGATTCCGTGAATCAAAGTGCGGCATGAATAAAATTTTTACCGACGCGTTAATATCAGAACGTGAGCAAAGATTTTTTCAAGCTAAACAGGGCTACTATCTGTTTTAAGGAGAAAAATATGAAGAACTGGCAGAAGCTTGTGCTTGTGTTTTTAATTGCTGCTGCGGCACTGATTGCGTATTTCGGTTTCGGACAGCAGTTGATTGCACAATGGATTGTGACCATTGTGGGTGGTTTTCTTGCACTCACGATGTTCATCGAAATGATTAAAACGCTGCGGAGCGGCTCTTATGGAGTTGATTTACTCGCAATTACGGCGATTATTGCGACTTTACTTGTTGGTGAGTATTGGGCAAGTCTGATTATCGTTTTAATGTTGGTTGGGGGCGAAACGCTTGAAGATTATGCAGCGGGACGTGCTCACCGTGAATTATCGGCGCTCTTGAAAAAGTCGCCCGAGGTAGCGCATGTAAAAATGGGCGACAAATTGGTTGATATGGCGCTTGATGATGTCGAAATTGGCTCGGTGTTGCTGATTAAGCCGATGGAAGTCGTACCGATTGACGGCGAATTATGCTCTGAAGCAGCGATTTTGGACGAATCTTCTGTGACTGGCGAGACAAAACCAAATGAACTGGTCGCCGGTGATGAAGTAATGTCTGGTGCGATTAACGGAAGCTCTTCGATTGAAATTCGAACAACTGTTGCAGCAAGTGATTCACAATTTCAAAAAATTATTAATCTTGTCCGTGAAGCTGAAAATACACCAGCTAATTTTGTTCGTTTGGCGGACCGTTATGCAATTCCATTCACGATTGCGGCTTATATTATCGCAGGGATTGCCTACTTTATTTCAGGAAATCCTGTACGAATTGCTGAGGTTTTGGTAGTGGCAAGTCCATGTCCTTTGATTCTGGCCGCACCGATTGCCTTTGTTTCAGGAATGTCGCGTTCATCCAAAAATGGATTTTTGATTAAAAATGGTACGATTATTGAAAAATTAGCTACAGCAAAAGCCATTTTCTTTGATAAAACCGGCACGATTACTGATGGAAAGATTACTGTTGAGGGGCTTGTACCTGCTGAAAATATCAGCAAAGAAGAACTGCTTGAAATTGTCTATACCGTTGAAAAATCTAGCGGTCATGTGCTTGCGAAAGCCGTAACGGCGTATGCTGAAGCTCATCAGACTCCGATTTTGAATCTGACAAGTCTCTCAGAAGTCGCAGGAATGGGAGTGACAGGAAAAATCAATGGCCAAGAAATCAAAATTGGGCGAAGCGCTTTCGTTGGTGCGCCCGACGACTTGAACTTTGAGACTGCCTTTTATGTTAGCCGTGAGGGTATCTATTTAGGAGCAGTTACTTTTTCTGATAGCGTACGTCCTGAGGCAAAACAGGTCATGACAGATTTGTCAAATCTTGGTCTGCAACAAATTACGATGCTGACAGGTGACAATGGTCGCGTAGCAAATAAAATTGCTTCGGAGGTCAATATTTCCAACGTTTATGCTAGCCTTTTACCTGGAGAAAAATTGGAACATATCAAAGCTTCAACGGTTCATCCTGTAATTATGGTTGGTGACGGAGTCAATGATGCTCCAGCGCTAACATTGGCAGATGTCGGGATTTCTGTTGGTTCTGGAAATTCAACTGTAGCAAGTGAAGCGGCAGATATTGTTCTGCTGAAAAATGATTTGAATAACGTCCCAAAGTCAATTCAAATCAGTCGAGATACAATGAAAATCGCACGACAATCAGTAATGATTGGAATTTTGATTTGTGTCGTGCTAATGGTCATTGCAGCAACAGGAATTATTCCTGCAGTCATTGGTGCACTTTTCCAAGAAGTTGTCGATGTAGTGTCCATCTTATATGCTTTGCGTGCATTGCGTGGGTAAGAAAAAGCGTTTTGACCAGTTTTGGTCAGAACGCTATTTTTTTAATAAATGAATAAGCGCTTCAAATTCATCAAGTGTGTCAAATTTGAAAGAAATTGTTCCCTGATAGTGCTTGTTGCTTCTGATTTTGACAGTGTTTCCAATCAGTTTCATTAGCTCTTTTTCTGTTTCTGCGATGAAGATGTTTTGATTCGTTTTCATCGTTTTTTCTTTACCATAAATCAGCTTTTCCAGTTCCCGCACGCTGAGTTTGTCGCTGATGATGCGCTTTGATAGCTCAATCTGCCGGCTGATATTCTTTTCTGCTAATAAAGTTCGACCATGAGCACTTGAGATTTCCCCGTTTTCGATGTGCTGTAAAATTTCGCTGGGCAAACTTAAAATTCTGATGGTATTCGAGACATAAGAACGTGATTTTCCCAATTTTTTCCCGATTTCTTCGTGAGTGAGTGCGAGTTTTTCGGCGAGTTGAGCAAGACTTCTTGCTTCTTCAATCGGATTGAGATTTTCGCGCTGCAAGTTCTCCAGGATGGATAGGGTCATCATTTCTTGGTCAGAGTATTCGCGGATAATTGCAGGAATTGTGGAAATTCCGGCAAGTTTTGATGCTTGAAATCGGCGCTCTCCAGCAAGAAGTTCATAGCCGATAAGTTGTGACTTGCGCACGATAATTGGCTGCAATACCCCATTTTCAGCGATAGACTGGGCCAATTCTGTCAATTTTTCCTCGTCAAAGGTCAGACGGGGCTGATAAGGATTTTTGACAATTTTCGTGAGTTTTAGTTGTTCAATTTTTTCCGTCACGTTTTTGCTCCTCAATCCAGTGCTTTCGTGCATTTAATGCGCGTTCGTATTTTCCCATATCGTCAGGGCGGAAATAATCGGCAGCTTTTAACTTATCTGGCAAGTATTGCTGATTAACCCAGTGGTCTGGGAAGCTGTGTGCATATTTGTAACCCTCAGACCGTCCCAAATCTTTCGCTCCCGCATAATGTCCATCCTGCAAATGCGCAGGCACGGGTAGATTGCCATATTTTCCCAAGTCCGCCAAAGCCTCATCTATCGCGACATAGGCCGCATTTGACTTGGGAGACAGTGCCAAATCAATAATGACGTTGGCGAGCGGGATTCGTGCTTCGGGAAATCCCAGTCGTTCTGCTGCTTGCAGCGCTAAAACCGTGTGAACTGCCGCATCAGGATTGGCAAGCCCGATATCCTCGTAAGCCATGACTGTCAACCGCCGTGCGAGACTTTGCAAATCACCACCTTCAATCAATCGTGCTGCATAGTGTAAACTTGCGTTGACATCAGAACCACGGATTGACTTTTGCAAGGCTGAAAGCAAATCATAGTGGGCATCACCATCCTTATCAAATGTCGCAGCCTTGCGCTGTAAACTATTTTCCATATCATCAAGGGTTACATGGTGTTCAGAACTTGATAAAATTGCTAGTTCCAAGGCATTGTAAACCGCACGTAAATCTCCGTTTGTCGAATGAACAAGAAAATATAAAGCATCTGTGTCTAGTAGGACTTCAAAGGAAAATCCACGTTCTTTATCCTGTAAACTTAGGTTGACAGCCTTCTGTAAATCATCTGGTTCAAGTGGTTTTAATTCAAAAATCTGAACACGTGAGCGAATGGCGGGAACAACTGAAAAATAAGGATTTTCCGTCGTCGCCCCAATCAAAATAATCTGTCCATTTTCCAAAAGTGGTAATAAAAAGTCCTGTTTCGGCTTGTCCAAACGGTGGATTTCGTCTAATAATAGCACCAACTGCCCCGAAAATTCAGCCTCGGCTGCGATTTCTTGCAGTCGTTTTTTTGTGTCTGTTGTGGCATTAAAGGTACGAAAAGCGGCATTCATCGTTCCCGCAATCGCCGAGGCAATCGAGGTTTTGCCGATGCCGGGAGGACCGTACAAAATCATCGAAGTCAAAAGCTGGGTCTCTACCATTCGTCGGATAATTTTTCCAGTGCCGACCAGATGTTGCTGTCCAATGATTTCATCAATCGTGCGTGGGCGCATTCGCCGTGCGAGATTTTGTGTCATGTTCATTCTCCTAATGACGTAAACTAGGTTTACAGTTACTGTAAACCTAGTTTACACCAAATTCTTGTCCAAATAGTAGGCAAATGAGTAATCATCAATATATTCGCCATTGATGTAAAATTCTTTACGTAAACAGACTTCCTCAACGAAACCGAGTTTACGGTAAAGCTGTAAACCTGCTTGATTTGAACCCATCACTTGAATGGTGATTTTCTTGTATCCTTCATGACGAGCAAAGTCAATAAAATGGTGGATAAGCGCTGTTGCAATTCCTTTTTTTCGTGCCTTTTCAACAGTCATGATGCCAAAAGTAACAACATGTTGCCCAAACTCAGAATGATGGCGCGGACCAAAATCAAGAAAGCCAAGAATTTCATCTTGCTCAATCGCCAGAAAATAAGTTGTGCCTTTCAGGATTTTCTCCATAATCGTCTGTGCGCTGCTGTTCATAAGATGAGGCGTTGCTTTCAAGGTCCAATTTGCATTTTCAAGCATCGCAACAGTCGCAAAGTCACGGGGTTCGATTTTTCTAATTTGCATAAGAGTTCTCTCCGAAATTCTGTTATAATTAGTTTAACACAAATTTTGGAGGAAAACATGGCTAAATTTGGCTTTTTGGATATTTTGCAAGACGAGTTAGAGAAAAATTTTACTTATGATTTTGAAATAAACTGGGACAAGAAAAATTTTGCGGTGGAAGTCAGCTTCTTGTTGGAAGCAGAAAATGCAGCAGCTGTTGATTTGGTGGACGCTGACGGCGTTGAAAGCGATGAAAATATCGTTTATGAAGATGCGGTTATTTTTTACAATCCTGTCAAGAGTCATTTTGACGCAGCTGACTATTTGACGGCAATCCCTTACGCGGATAAAGGGCTGTCAGCCGAGTTTTTGGCTTATTTTGCGCAATTTCTGCAAGAAACCGCAGACACAGGGCTAGACGATTTGATGGATTTTTTGGCGGACGAAAATGCCGAAGAATTTGCAGTCGAATGGGATACTGACAGTTTTGTCAGTGGCTTGTCAGAGCTGACAGAGACGGAATTTTTCAAATATCCGAGGTATTAGGATGAAAATCCAAGAAATCAAAGACAGCGACGAGAAACAGCGTATCGCTGGGCAGATTTTGCATCAATTACCAGATTGGTTTGGGATTGAAGAAGCGCTGTCTGAGTATATTTTAGGTGTGAGCGACAAGATTTTCTTTGCAGCGTTCGATGGGAAGCAGTGCCTCGGCTTTTTTTCAGGCGAGATTCATTATCAACACACAGGTGAGCTTTATGTTCTGGGAATTTTGCCAGAACATCAGGGAAATGGTGTAGGAACTGCGCTTTATCAAGTGCTCGAACAGCGATTCATCTCCGAAAAATGTGATACCGTGCTTGTCAAAACGCTCAGCGAACGCCATTTGAGTAGCGCTTATGCTCAAACGCGTACTTTTTACAAGAAACGAGGCTTTGTCCCTTTGATAGAGCTTCCTGAACTTTGGGGAGCACAGAATCCCTGTCTGCTGATGGAAAAGAGAATTTAATAATGACTGACAAAGAAGTTGAGGATAAAGATGGTTTTTGCAGAATATGGAGAAAAATTTAGAAGACTTCGGGAACAAAAAGGACTTTCCCTATCATTTTTTGAAAAATTAGGAATCAACAAGACGAACTTGAGCCGTTTTGAGCGTGGAAAAACGATGATGAGTTTTGAGCGCATTGATATGATGCTTCAAGAAATGAATGTCAGTTTGGCAGAATATGAATTGGTACTTAATAATTTTGTTCTAGACTTTCAAGAAGAATTTCTTGATGAAATCGAAAAGGCAAATTTCGAATTTGATGAGGAAAAGTTGCACGCACTCTATCATGAAGCGAGAGATTCAGGCTATATATTGCTTGCTTTGGCGGCAAAAAGTAATATTGAAAAATTGAAAAAATTTGAAGTTGACTATGTTTTGCAGTATCTGAAAAAAGTAAAAGCGCATGGCTATTTTGATATTTTTCTTGCCTTTTGCGTTTTGAATAGTTTGAGCACCACGGAAATTTTGGATTTGATGAATAATTTTGAACAAAAGAGCAGAAATTATTATGGACTGCCCAAATATCGTCGAAAAATCCTCCAAGTCGCTTATAGAGGCGTTTATATCTTGATTTCAAAAGGTGAACAAGAAAAAGCCGCAAACTTGATGCAAACCATTGACAGCAAAAGAATTATCAGCACAGATCTTTACACTTCTGTTTTGAGGCGCTTATCCATTGGATTATTTGACTACTTTTTTGTCAGTCAAACTAGTGGACTTGCCGAACTGGACACCGCACTTGGTGTATTTTCCTATTTAGACCGAACGAATCTAGCACACTATTATCGCAAAAGATGCGAAGAAATCGGTGTAATATTTCCGTAGCCTTAAAGCTACGAGTTTACGTTGTTTTCGAATTTTTCTAGTTTATAATAGATTTAGAAACAAAGGACAGCGCGCGGTTCTTAAAAGAAAAAAATATTAGTGGATAATCTGCCGTTTTTACTCCAGCCATTTCTAGCAAATATTTGTCTCATGAATCACTCAGATTCAGATTTTTTCGCATTTAAAATGATTTTTGTAGAAATTAATATGGAGGTTCACTAAACTAATTAAAGCAAAAGAAAGGTTTATATTATGAAAAATTCACTTAAAAAAGTTGTGCTTAGATCAGCGGTGGCAGTAGCATTATTTGGGGCAGTTGCTCCGTCAATGTCAAATCTTGCTTATGCTGATGATGTCAAAGCGACAATCGGTGCTGGAAATCAACATACCTCAGTTGATGAAACAGTCAATAATTCTCTACTTGTAACGTCTGTTTTAACACCAGGAGAAAATGAAGCCGCACAAAATGCAGTAAATTTATCACAAACACTTCAAGATAATGGAACGCTTTCAGTTACTTCAGATGGCATTGTAGTCTTCAACTATAATAAAGCTCTTGCAGATGGGATGGATATAGACTTAGCCAATCAATTTCGTCAGATTGCTAGGTCATCTCTTATTCGAGGAGATGTCGGGATAGACTTCCAGTGTGGACCGCAGGCTCGAGCAATGGGGAGACTTGCTTTAGTCACTTTAGCAACATCATATGCGGCGGGAGCATTTTCAGCCTTACTTGCACTTAGTCCAATAGCTTATGCAGCTTTAATTGCAGTTTTTGCTGCTTGTGTGGGGGCTGCTGTAGGTGCCAAGGATATTAAGGTATCAGTGCCAGTACCTTTTGTTTCTTGGACAAAAACAATAAAACTTCCTTAGTTTTGAAAATATGATTGAGAAACAGCGTAATTTCATTAGAGTTTTACTGATATTTTCCGTTCTTGGAAATGTTATAGGCACAATTTTTATAGATATAAGGAATACAGGAGGGCTATTATATTTTAATCTACTTGTCGGAGTAATCGCTTTTCAAGTTTATAAAAATTATAAATCGGGAATAGGCTTTTGGATTTGCACTATTTTTGAAATCATTCTTTCGATTCTAATGATTTTAATCTTTTTTTAAATTGGATTTTGATAATTCAAAATAACTTGCTGAATTGGAAGCAATCCTTGATATGTTTTCCTATTTAGACCGAGCGAATTTAGCACACTATTATCGCGAAAGATGCGAAGAAATCGGTGTAATATTTCCGTAGCTTTAAAGCTACGGATTTTACGTTATTTTCGAATTTTTCTGGTTTATAATAGATTTAGAAACAAAGGACAGCGCGCGGTTCTTAAAATAAATTTTAAATAAATAAAGAAAGGTTTATTATGAAAACTAAATCAATTATCGCAAGTCTTATGACCACTGTCACACTCATCTCCGTTACAATGCCGATGGTGGCTAGTGCAGATGTGGTAACAACAGCTTCTTCGTCTCAAGTAACAAATATTATTCAACCTGCTGATACAGTATTAAATCAAACAACATCTGAAAATGCCCTTGATAATGCTACTTATGCAACGTTTGATTTTCTAAATCTTCCTATTAAAGGGGGAACTCAAACAATGATAGCTAATGATGGAACGGTCACTAATTATTCCATGACACCTGTGATTAATCCTTTACTACGTGTTTCAAATGGGCAATACAAAATAAATGCTTGGGGAATAGGCTGGAACGTGACTTTTTATATTAATGTATCCAGTAATAATATAACATCGGCTAACAATCTTGACTATATTATTTTAGGTCCAGTAAATTCTGCTAGTGTAAAAGTTGACAGTTCTAAACAAGCGACAGCACGCTTTTCTTTCAGTACACCAATTTACAATGTTTTATCTTGGACAGGGTGGGTTCGTGCCACAATAAACAGTTCTAATCAGATTGTGATTACAAATAATTGATTATACTAAGCTTTATATTAATACTATTTATATTGATGTTTGTGGGAATCGTAATCCTGATTGTAAAACTTGTATCTAACTCAAAAAGACGTGCTGATAAAGATAAAGAAACACCTTATGCTGACAAAAAATAGACTCGAAAGAGTCTTTTTAGCTAAAAACAAATGCCGGTTTTTAAGCATCAACA
>JAJXWC010000051.1 GCA_021781855.1 Bacillota bacterium
GTTTGACAAAATTATTAAATTTATCTACGATACATTTATAGTTGTCAAATTAATGTAAATAAAGTATAATTTATCTTAAAAAAGGGGAAAGATAATGAACAAAAGAAAAAAATCCTTAGCGGTGTTCTCGTCAGTATTTTTACTGATAACGGTGATTTTGGGATTCATAAAAGATATTGCATTGATTCAATTTGACATGCAAAATTATGAAACGAATCTTATCAAAGGTCACATTCTCGGCATTGTGTATCTGTCTATTTCTCTTGTCTGGGCAATTTTGCTTTTTATCTCAGCAGTGCGTGCTAATACCTCCGCCTCTTCAGGCGGCGGGATAAGCAGCACTAAGCTTCGAATTTCGCTCGACTAAATTTAGTGGGAGTCGAAACTCCCACTAAATAAGTCTCTGCTTCATTTTCCGAAATAAACCCAAACCCTATCTGATTGTCGGCGGGATTTGTCTTCTCATTATCGGTCTGCAGGATTTTTTCAATCTTTTTAAAATCGCTTCTCTTAGTATCGGGTCGTTATTTTTTCAGGTTTTGCAGCAGTCTTGGAGTTAACCTGCGGAATTTTATTCGTCATACAATGTTTAGCCAGAAAAAAACGAATAGGATTACCGATTACGATGGTCTGTCTTGCTGGGTTGCTTGCTTTAGCACTCTTTGGTCCGGGAGACCTTTCAGCCACAGTGCGAATTTTAAAAGCCCCTCAAGCTCCATTATTTGCTCCAAATCTTTTGGATAATCTACATCTCTACTTTTGGGCACTCGCTGTTCTCTTTATAAGTATTTTCATGCTGACTGTTGAAAATGAAGCGAAGACTCCTATCAACCCTATTCGAGTACAAGAAGTTTAGAACGTGCTAAAACGAAATTCTTAACAACTAAAAAAACAGTTTCTATCGAATTTGATAGAAACTGTTTTGATTTTTATGACTTTTCAATAGTGACTCCAGATAGGTTTTTTCTGTCAAATCTGGTTACTGTTCGTTTTGCACACGATTTGCCTCTTCTGCAAATTTATGTGCCACGGCTTCAAAGGCAAGTCGTTCTTCATCGCCAATATAATTTTCGCTATTTATTTCATCGAGATTGACGAAAACCTCAATATGATTTTTCAAATCGTCAAATTCAACTGGTGCTTGACCTCCGAATTCGCCATCAAGATTGATGAGAGTTGAATGTTGATTTTCTAAAGGTTCAATCTTAATTGAGCTTGATTTGATATATTCGATATTTACATCGTTAATATGCTTTCCAGAGCCGTTTGCTACCATACCAAGAAGTGCTAAAAGCGAAAAGAAATCATCGGTTTTCACCAGAATCAACGTAAATAAGCCATCATCCAATTTTGCATCAGGTGCAATTTTTTCAAAACCACCGACAGAATTCGTCAACGCTACAAAGAACATGGAAATACTGCCTTCAAATATGCCACCGTCATGATAAACACGCACTTTTTCGCATTTCACACGTGGCAAAAGTTCAGCACCCTTTGACAGATAAGCCAGATAGCCAAACATGGTTTTCAGATTGGAGGGTACACTGTAAGTTAATTCGGTCAGTGCACCACCTGCCGCAATATTGATAAAATATTTCTCTACATGGTCATCCGTAATTGCTTTTCCGACATCAATTTTTAGTGTCTGTTTTTTTCCAATAATTTCAACAGCTTCCAACGGCTTATTTCGAGGAATTTTCAATGCTCGTGCAAAATCATTGGTCGTTCCTGTTGGAATAATCGCAAGTTTTGGACGCTTAGGATAAGGCGTAATTCCATTAACTATTTCATTGATTGTACCGTCTCCGCCCGCAGCAACAATCAGGTCAAAACCTGCTTCTGTCGCTCGTGCCGCCTCTAGTTGAGCTGATTGAGGAACAATGGTGGTTTGAAAAGCTGAAGCCTCATAACCAAAAGACTCTAACCTGTCCAATACATCCGCAACATTTCGCTTCATCAGTTCCTGACCGCTTGTCGGATTGTAAATGAGACGTGCTCTTTTCCGTTTTTTTACCATTTTCTCTCCCATTACGGCTTCCATGAGTATTATCGGCAAAGAACTGCCTTTCAAGTCCTCACAAAGCCCTTCACTTACAATTTCATTAAATCTTCTTCGGACCAAATTTCAATGCCGAATTCCTGTGCTTTGGCAAGTTTGGAACCCGCATCAGCACCTGCTACAACTAAATCAGTTTTTTTAGAAACAGAGCTTGAGACATTGGCGCCAAGTGCTTCTAGCTTTTCCTTTGCATCATTGCGCGTCAAAGTCACTAATTTGCCCGTTAAAACAACTGTTTTCCCTGATAAAATCCCATTTGCCGCAACTGCGCCGAGATAGTCAAAGTTCACCCCCGCAGTTTCAAGTTCGTCAAGTAATGTTTTTGCACCTGCTGTTTCAAAATAAGAGGTCAAAGCCGTTGCGATAACTCCGCCGAGCGACTGAATTTCAGCAATTTCTTCTTCTCTTGCTGTAGCCAATTTTCTTAAATTCAGAAAATGCTCCAAAAGTAATTTGGCTGCTTTACTCCCGACATGTCGAATTCCTAAGCCAAAAAGCAGTTTTTCTGCCGAATTCGCTCGACTTGCTTGAATTGCTGCAACAATTTTTTGAGCAGATTTGGTTTGAATTTTATCTAATTTCGCCAAATTTTCCTCGGTTAATCGATATAAATCAGCGACATCAGAAACTAATTTTTTATCAAAAAGCTGAGAAATTACTGATGGACCAAGTCCTACAATATTCATTGCATCTCGACTAGCAAAGTGAATCAGCCGTTCTCGATTTTGTGCAGGACAAAGTGGATTGACACAGCGCAAGGCTACTTCATCCTCAAAATGAAGCAGTTTAGTGCTACATTCCGGACAAACTTTAGGAATGTCTAATTTTTTCAAGCCTGAGTGATAGTGCTGAAATACTGAACGGCAAGAAAATTTTCTTCTATGGTAATGCCCATTTTCTCTGATGCGTTTATTGCTTTGGTTATACGCTGAGGTTCGCTTTCTTTCAGATTTAGGACGTTTATCAAGCAACACTCGTTCAACCTTTGGAATAATATCTCCAGCCTTGTAAATCAGAACCTTGTCACCTTTACGGATATCTTTTTCATTGATATAGTCCACATTGTGCAGTGTTGCACGACTAACCGTTGTTTGCGCTAAAGTCACAGGCTTCATAATCGCAGTGGGCGTAACTACTCCGGTACGTCCAACGGTCCACTCGACATCAAGAAGTTCCGTTTCTGCAACTTCAGCGGGAAATTTATAGGCAATCGCCCAACGTGGTGCTTTGACGGTAAAACCAAGCTCCTCTTGTTCGGCGAGGTTGTTGACCTTTACAACTACACCATCAATATCATAAGCTAATTTATCACGAAGTGTTGTGACATGCTCAATAAAAGTCCATATTTCGTCCATATTTCGAGCAAACTTGCGCTCAGAATTAACTACAAAGCCCAATTTTTCAAAATATTCAAGAACTTCTTCTTGTGTGTCGTTAGTTGCTGGGCTGGCTTCTTGATAAAGAAAAGTTGCTAGACCTCGTTTTGCAACAACTTTGGTATCAAGCTGACGCAATGTGCCTGCCGCTGCATTTCGTGGATTGGCAAAGGCAGACAAACCGTCAAGTTCACGTTCTTCATTCAATTTTGTGAAATTCGCCCGCGGCAAATAAGCCTCCCCACGCACGACAATATCAATCGGCTCAGAAAGCTGTAAAGGCACATCTTTAATTCGTTTTACATTTTCCGTAATGTTTTCGCCAATCGAACCATCCCCGCGCGTTGCCGCCGTGACCAAAAGTCCATTTTCATAATAAAGCGAAAGCGACAAACCGTCAATTTTCAGCTCACAAATGTATTCAGGCTCTGGAATTTCTTTACGTACTCGTTCTTCCCAAGCCGCTAATTCCTCACGATTGAAAACGTCGCCGAGCGAATAAAGATTATACGGATGCTGGAATTTCTCAAATCCGTCAAGCACAAGTCCGCCAGTTCGATGTGTCGGAGAATCTGCCCGTACAAGACTCGGATTTTCTGCCTCTAGGGCAACTAATTCGTGATAGAGTTTATCATATTCAGCGTCTTCAACGGATGGCGAATCTAAAGTATAATATTCGTAAGCATATTTGTTGAGCTGTTCAGTTAGTGCTTTGATTTTCGACTCGATATTCATTCTTTTATTATATCATACCCCTTAATACGAGATTTAATTTTAACTATTTTGTTGTGATTTTTTGCTTTAAGCTCGCCTCTAAAGCCCGTTAATTTTGAGTTTTTAGAGACGTCCTTATTTTAGTACGACCCAGTTCCGTAAAAGATGTTTTGGTCTCTTGTTCGCTACAGCGCGAGATGGTGCCCTAACTCTGGAGGCCTCGGATGAAGTAATCACTTCAATAAAAGAGAAATCCAACGATTGAATTTCTCTTCATTTGCAGATACATGATTTTCGAAACTTCAATCAATTTCTTTCCAAGAAATAATTGTTTGTTCGTAATCTTCAGTGGTAACATCAAGTGGATTAACGGTCACACCAAGCGTCGTAGCAAAAATATTTTCACCTTCTTCTGGATGGCGCAATTCTTTTAGCGTGAGTGGCAAGATTTGTCCGTTATTTTCTTTGAACGGTCTGACAAAATATTCCGTATTATACCATTTGGCAAAACTGTTGAGATTGTCAAATACAGGTACAAAAGCATCACCATTTTTAGCTGTCAAATTGGCAAAGCCGCGATGAATCTTATCCTCATCATCTTTCCACAAAAACGCTGGCACTAAATAGGTTCTGACCATTTTGTCAGATTTGACATTTTCAGGGTCAAGCATGATATTTAAAACCGAGGTATAGACACCGAGGAAATTGCCAAGTGAGTTTTTATCAAAATAGGCTGTGTTTCCATTGTTTTTATCTTTTGCCAGTTTGGGATTGAAAGCAATCGCTTCAAGTTCTGTGGGCGCAATCGCTGTTAGAATTTCTAGCAGCATATGCGGTTCCCATTCTGTTTCAACATTCTCTAAAGACTGCTGAAAAATTTTCAAGTCTTCTTCTGTTGTGAAGACAGGAACAGTTTTGTGACCATCAATGTCCACAAAGAACATTTGCTTTGATGCAATCAACGGAAAAGACTGTAGGGCATAAACAAGCGAAATATCTTCTAAAAATTCGCCTTGATGTGCCAATGAAATCCGTAATTTTTCGTCTAAATCCGGATTAATATTGTATTTACTCATTTTTTTCTTTCTGAATGATTTGATGACTTGTCGTACTTTTCTTTCTTTAGCGCTCGCCATTTGAACTTCTAACTTTGGTCGGTTAAAGATAGTGGGAGGAGCGAATGGGGAGCGTAAACGGACAGGATACCTCATATCCAAAAGGTTAAGCAGACCGTTACGGCTTTAGCCGCTTACAGGTCGCTTAGTTTTTTCATTTAGAGGCTGTTCAGCGGGAGGAAATGATATTTAAAGCCTAACTCGTCCACTGGACGAATTAGCTCCCACTAAATAAGTCTCTGCTTCATCAAATTCATCTTATCTTATTCAGGTTTTTTTGTGCTTAGTTCAGGAAATTCATTGTCAAAACGTGGTTTACGTTCGCGACGTTCAAAATTATTGTTGTGGCGTTCACCATTTCGACGGTCGCCATTCCCACGACGGTCATTGTCGCGGCGTTCGCGCGGTTTGCGCTCTGGCTCGACGTAGCCTTCTGGTTTTGGTGTTAATTCGCGCATTGAGGCATCAATTCTGCCTTTGTCGTCAATCTTCATGATTTTAACTTTGACAATATCGCCCAATTTGACAGCATCTTCTACCTTGGCTGTGCGTGCCCAAGCCATCTCGGAAATGTGAACCATCGCATCTGTTTTAGCAAACAAATTGACAAAAGCACCAAAACTTTCAATACGTACAACTTTTGCATCATAGATATCGCCGACTTTAGCTTCGCGCACTAGCTCTGCAATAATTTCTTTCGCACGGTCAATCGCAGCTTGGTCATTTGAGAAAATCGCGCAAAGTCCATCTTCATCAATATCAATTTTAACGCCTGTTTCAGCGATAATTTTGTCAATCGTCTCGCCACCTTTGCCGATAACGATTTTGATTTTATCAAAGTCAATCTTGATGGTATCAATTTTTGGTGCAGACGGTGCCAATTCCGCACGTGGTGCAGGAATAGTGGCTTCAATTACATCCAAAATCTGCATCCGTGCTACTTTTGCCTGTGCGAGTGCTTCCGCCAAAATTTCAGGTGTAATCCCCGAAATCTTGATGTCCATTTGAAGAGCAGTTATCCCATCACGTGTTCCTGCTACTTTGAAGTCCATATCGCCGAAGTGGTCTTCAAGTCCTTGGATATCGGTCAGTATCGTATAGTTTGCACCATCAGAAATCAAGCCCATCGCAATCCCAGCAACTGGTGCCTTGATAGGGACACCACCAGCCATCAGCGCAAGTGTTCCCGCACAAATTGATGCTTGCGAAGAAGAACCATTAGATTCCAAAACTTCAGCCACCAAACGAATCGCATAAGGAAATTCTTCCAAACTTGGCAAAACTTGTGCCAAGGCACGCTCACCAAGCGCACCGTGACCGATTTCACGTCGTCCCGGCGCACCATAGCGACCTGTTTCTCCGACTGAATACTGCGGGAAATTATAGTGGTGCATAAACCGTTTCTTGTATTCCAAATCCAAACCATCAACAATCTGTGCCTCGCCCATCGGTGCCAGTGTCAAGGTCGAAAGTGCTTGTGTCTGACCGCGTGTAAACAAACCAGAACCGTGTGTGACTGTGTTTGGCGTAAAGTCAATTTCAGCATCAAGTTGACGAATTTCGTCAATTTGGCGACCATCAGGACGAACTTTTTCGTCAATAATCAAGCGACGGACTTCTGCGTGTTCCATTTGTTCAAGAATTTCTGCGACATCACGCAAGATAGTATCATGATTTTCATCATCGGCAAATTTTTCTTCGTAATCCGCGAGCGCTTTTTCCTTGAGCTCAGCCGTTTGTGCTTCACGGGCGACTTTGTCTGCATTTTTTACTGCAACTTGCAGCTCAGCATTGTATTTTGATTTGACTTCCTCTGCAAGTTCGACGTTGACTTGAAGCAACTCAACTTCGGCTTTTTCCTTACCTACAGCCGCTACGATTTTATTTTGAAACTCAATCAACTCTTTGACTGCAGCGTGTCCCGCAAGCAGAGCACCTAGCATGACTTCTTCTGACAGCTCTTTGGCACCAGACTCAACCATGTTAATCGCATTGATATTTCCAGCGACGGATAATTCCAACTGAGACAATTCTTTCTGCGCTTTTGACGGATTGATGATATATTCGCCATCAATATAAGCGACTTCAACACCAGCAATCGGTCCGTCAAACGGAATGTCCGAAATTGCCAAACTCAGTGACGAAGCAAACATTGCCACCATTTTTGGAGCTGCATTTTCATCATAAGAAAGCACCGTATTAATGACCTGTACTTCATTGCGGAATCCCTCAGCAAACATCGGACGAATCGGGCGGTCAATCAGGCGCGCAGTCAAGGTCTCATCTGTTGAAGGACGGCTCTCCCGCTTCATAAATCCGCCAGGCAATTTCCCCGCCGCATACATCTTTTCTGTATAGTTGACTGTCAGTGGAAAGAAATCACCGAGCGCCATTTTTCCCATCGTACTCGCTGTCAAAACAGTCGTTTCACCATAACGTACCACAACTGCACCATTCGCCTGCTTTGCCACTTGACCTGTCTCAACTGTCAAGGTACGACCGGCAAATTCCATTGAAAATGTTTCTTTAGACATTTTTTCTCCAATTTTTATTTTATTAATTACGTGTTTCTAGACAAAAATCAATTTGACAGAGCTGTCAAACTCGTTTTTGCATAGAACAACACGTATGTCCCATTATACTACTTTTTATAAGTAAAAAAAAGCGCTATTCTTTCTTTTTGCTGCTTCATGCGTTGAGATGATTTCTTCATCAGTTGGGGTACAATCTAACCTCTTCGCTGCCTTACACTACCAAATCGCAAAGCGAAATGGTAATAAGTCTAGCCCCTAAAGTGAATCCTCTGCGGGGAATGAGCAGGTACTTGCTAAGTTGAAATAAGTAGAAAACTCTGCTATACTTAAGATGACTTTAAGAAAACAGGTGCCATTCTCAAAAATGGCTTTTTTTCCTTATTTGATTTACCCAAATTTCAATTTTTCACAAAATATATATTTCAGAAAGCAAAAATGAAAGAAGTTACAAAAGACGAACTTAAAAAAGTCCAGCTCGATATGATTGACTATCTTGATAAAACTTGCCGTGAAAATGGGATTGATTACTCACTCAGCGCAGGTTCTCTTCTTGGTGCAGTCAAATATCAGGGTTATATTCCTTGGGACGATGATATTGATATCATGCTCACGCGCCCAAATTACAATCGGCTCATGGAAGTGCTTATGGCACAAACACCCGATATTTACACGCTTCTTTACTATAAAGCTCAGGAAGCTTATTTACCAATGGCAAAACTTTATGACAATCGTACCATTGCTTCAAGTAAAGTTGATACTTTAAATCAAGGAACGGGCATTTTCATTGATATTTTTCCGCTTGACAGTCTTCCTGACGATTTCGCTGAAGGGGAGTCATTCAAAAAACAAGTGCGTAAAGAGGTAACACATCTTACAGCTTCTTGTCCGCGTGGACTTTCCTATGCTAGCGCTGAGAAATGGCAATATTTCATGGGGAAACTTATTCTGTGGTTCCCTTATCATGTCCGTTACTTCGGCAAATATCGCACTTTGGCTGAAAAAGTAGATATTTTAATGCAGAAGTACAATGATAAGAATACAAAATACTGCAATTACGTGTTTTCTCCCCCAAAGCGAACAGGCTATTTTGATAAAGCTATTTTTGCGGATTATGAAAATACAGTTTTTGAACACCTGACTTTGCGCAAAGTAAAAGAACATGATACTTATCTCACCGAACTTTATGGTGATTGGCGTCAACCACCACGAAACAATCAACAGCGCAACCACAGCTATTATCATTGGTATTGGAAATAATATGAAAAAATCCCCCCTAACGATTGGCTTTCTTGGAAGCTCTTATCCTTATAAACGAAATATCATCGGCATTTCCAGTCAAGTTCGGTATAAGCAAATTTTCGGTTTTAACGCCTTTTTTAGCCTTTGGCTGTTTTTCCTGCAAAAACTACATTTGCGCTTTTCTTGGTATAAAATTCGCCGTTTTTTCTATCTTTTCGTTGATTTAAATTTGAATCACAAATTGCGGCAAATTGATATTCTGCATTTTTTCAATACAATCAATCAGGGAACAACGCCCTGGATAGCAACATTTGAGGGAACTTTACCGATTTATCATGTTGTCGATGACCCGAAAATAATTAAAATAACCGATGCAACAAAAGTTGAAAAAGCGCTTCGTCATCTTTGCGCTCCGAGTTGCTTGCAGTTGATTGCCCTTTCTCACTATACAGAACATTTACAGCAAACTCTTTTGAACCAATTTCCTGAATTTGAAAGCGAAATTGCAAGCAAAATAAAAGTCTGCTATCCGCCGCAAAAATTGCTCATTTCATCACTTTCTGAAAAAAAATTACCGTCTGATGAACTGAGTTTTTTATTTGTTGGTCGGCATTTTTGGCGCAAGGGCGGTTACGAAGTCATCAAAGCCTTTGACCGCTTTATCAAATCTGGAAAATCACCTGTCAAAATCAAACTGACGCTTATCGGTGATATCGCTGTCACCAGTGGCATCAATGTCGGGCAGACCTTAGAACGCCAGCATGAAGTGGAAACAATCATTGCCCAAAACAACTGGATAGAGCACCTCAGTACTTTGTCAAATCCAGATTTGCTGCAAAAAATGAAAGAAACACATGTCGGCTTGCTCCCGACTTACGCAGATACTTTCGGCTATTCGGTGTTGGAAATGCAAGCTTGCGGCTGTCCAGTTATTTCGACAAACGTTCAGGCGTTACCCGAAATCAATTCTGATAAGTGTGGTTGGCTGATTCATCTCCCCAAAACTTCACTCGGACACGCACTTTACCAGACAGCTTCTGAACAATCTCTACTATCAGCTACGATTCAGCAGCAACTAGAAGAAATTTTATATTCGATTGTAGCTCATCCGGAAATCATCGCCCAGAAAGCGCAAAATGCACTGATACAGCTTGCTGAACAACATTCCCCAGAAAAATATGCCGAACAGTTAGAAATGATTTATCACCATGTCCGCTAAGACGTGACTTTTCATCTTTTACAGCGAAAGGAATTTTATGCGTATTGTCAATTCTCTAAGAAATATCGCATCTTCTTTTATACAGTTGATTTTGACGACCTTGCTTGGTTTTGTCGTCCGTAGCGTTTTCATCAAGACACTTGGTATTGACTATCAGGGACTGAATCAGGTATTTTCTAGTATTCTTTTCATGCTTGCTATTGCCGAATTGGGAATTGGTACAGCAATCATTTTCAATATGTATCCTTTCATCGCTGCAAAAGACCATGAGGGGATAAAATCGCTCATGCGTTTTTACCAGAAATGTTACCGCGCAGTAGCCTTGCTTGTGACGACGATTGGCTTAATCATCATGCCCTTTCTTCAGTTTTTTAGCAATACTAATCTTGATAAAATTTCCGAAAATGTCTATTTGCTCTACTTGCTCTATCTATCAAGTACCGTGGCAACTTATCTTTTTAGCTATAAACGTTCCATTTTATTTGCCGACCAGAAGAATTACATCTTAAACATCGTTGACATGATAACCAATATTCTGATGAATTTGGTTTATCTAGGTGTTTTACTTGTTTTTCATAGTTTTATGCTTTATCTTATTGCGACCTTAGTTTTTACAATTTCTGAAAATCTATTTATCAATGCTTTGGTCAATAAACGTTATCCTTACCTAACAGAGCGCAATATACAGCCGATGGATAGTGGCATCATCAAAAAATTCCGTAAACAAATCTACGGTATGCTTTACCACAACATCGGCAATTTTGTTGTTTTCGGTACAGATAATCTGATTATTTCTAAATTTTTAGGTTTAGGAATTGCAGGAACCTACGGCAACTATCTTTTAATCACAAACAGTGTTTCAAGTGTTCTTAATGCTATTATTGCGAGTCTTACCGCTTCTGTCGGAGATTTATTGACTGAAAAAAATCCTGAAAAATCTTTTGCCACTTATAAAAATATTTCGTTCATGAATTTTTGGCTTTACTCATTTGCCTCCATCGCCATTTTTATTGTCATGCAGCCTTTTATGAGCCTTTGGATGCCGAAATTCATGCTTTCCGAATTAGTCGTGCTTTTTATCGTGCTAAACTTTTACGTCCAAGGCATGCGTAAACCGATTCAGCTTTTTCAAAATGCGTCAGGGATTTTCTATGAAAATCGTCATGTTCCTGTGATTGAAATGATTGTTAATTTCGTTCTTTCCATCATCTTTGTGCAATTTTTCGGGCTGGAAGGTATTTTGTTCGGCACTTTGATTTCAACGATGATTCTGTACGCATATAGTTTTCCCAAATATATTTACAAGCCTGTCTTTGAGCAGAAAAATTCAAATTATGTGTGGGAACAAGTTCGTTACCTCTTACTTTTTGCGTTCACACTTATGATTTCAGCATTTCTCACTTATTTTGCTACACGCCAGCTCAATACTTGGGCAGCTTTCTTTGTCAGTCTGGTTCTTAGCCTGATTTTGCCGAATTTAATTTTGTTTGTGATTTTCCGTAAAACTGAAGAATTCAAATATTTCACAAGCCTCATCAAAACATTCATCCGGAGGTAAAATAAAATGAAATTTTCAATCATTGTACCTGTTTACAATGTACAGGATTATCTCGAAAAATGCTTACAATCTTTGCTCAGTCAGTCTTTTGAAGATTTTGAGATTTTGCTTATTAATGATGGCTCAACGGACAATTCTTTGGCGGTCTGCGAGCAATTCGACGATTCACGCATCAAACTCTTTTCTCAAGAAAATCATGGTGTTTCTAGCGCACGAAATCTTGGATTAGCAAATGCGACTGGCGATATTCTCATTTTCATTGACCCTGACGATTATGTATCTAACCATCATTTGATGAACTTATATACCGCATTGAATTCGGGCGATTTTGCTTTTTTACTCAATGAAATTTATTTTGAAAAAGACGGAATAAAAACGGCAACTCATTTTGGTGAAAAAGATAAAGAAAAAACTTTGTCATTAGACAAAGCTATCGAATATTGCAGTCACGGTATGGGCTTTTTAGGTATTTTGGTCAATAAAGTGTTCATTCGGGAAATCGTTGAACAGCATCAGCTCCGTTTTGACGAACGCGTGCATCAGCGAGAAGACCGACTGTTTTGCTTAGAATATCTGCTTGCTGCAAAAGAAAGTTTTCCCAACTCAAAAGCAGTCATCATCAATCAGCCGACCTATTATTACGTCAATCGGACAACGAGCCAAATGAACCGCATCAGCCCGAAAACCTACACCGCGCTTTATGCTCAGGAAATCATTGAGCGCAAAACAAATTCATGCTCTAAAGCAATTAAAAAATGGAACAAAAATAAAAAAACAACTGAAACGATTTATCTTTATCACTATGCGCTACAACATCCAGAAATACTGAAATCTTTGGATAAGGAACTTCAACAAATTCTTTTTGATAACTTCCATACCTTGACCAGAAATAAAACGGCGACTTTTCTTTATTTACTTACCACATCAACGTTAAAAATGCGCCAACGACTCGGACTTTTACAGATTTTTATGCGGCTGCCAAAAAAATAACCACTTAAAGTGGTTATTTTTTAAATACAGATGAGATATAAAAAGAAAATAAGGCTCTGATTGTTACTTTTTCCTGATAGAGATTATAGCGATTGATAACGCTCACTGGACTTTTTTTTGTGCCGCGCAGAATTGAAAAATAAAGTTTTAGGACTGCAATGAGATATTTCTTTAAGACGGACAGATTTTGCCAGATTGTATCGTGAGGAACACTTGATAAATGATAAGCAGCGCAGAAGTTCGCCAAATTTTGATTATTTTTTATCCAAAATGGACCGCCTGCAAAAACAGGAGCAAGTGAAATGTGGGCATCAATATAAGTCACTTTCAACGCTTTTATTTCATCAATCGCCGCTTGACGATAATTTTGTCGTTTATAGGATTTGTTGAGAATGAATATTTCTGTATTATCCTGTGCAAAAAACAACTTATG